>JAYENS010000056.1:5314-7090 GCA_034722215.1 Nanobdellota archaeon | reverse complement strand
GGAATTCTTTCTTATCCCTATTCTTACGCTCCTTTAACAATAGGGGATGTAAATAATGATGGAAAAAAAGAAATTTTTTCTTCATGGAAACAATATTCTACTGGAACTTCCCCAGCATCAGTAGATGATGGATATTGTTTACATGGTTGGAATTATGATGGTTCTTTGTTTCCTAATTTTCCCTTAAGGTGTTCAGATAATTATTTAGGGTCTCCTTGGTCTCCTATTATTTTATCAGATATAAATGATGATGATTTTTTAGAACTTATTTTAGGAGTTATTGATCAGACTGAATCAAATTTTAAAATTTTTGTTTTTAATCATCAAGGTCAGTTAATGACTGGTTGGCCAGTAGAGATTAATTTTGTAGAAAATAGAAATTTTTATATTCCTTTAGCTGTTGAAGATTTAGATAATGATGGAAAAAAAGAAATTCTTTTTTCTTCGAATGATAGAACTTTGATTTTTGATTATCAAGGAAATTTAAAGAAGATTTTTCCTATAGCGATGACTGCTGGAATGTCAATAGGGGATTTAACTGGTGATGGAAAATTAGATATATTGAAAAGATATAATTCTTGGTTAGGACTTTTTAATTTTGAAGGAGTGGTGCCTGAATGGGGTACAAGGTTTTTTTATAGTTATGGTAGTGTTCTTACACCCGGATATTCAATAAGTTCAGGAAGTTTAGGAGATTTAAATAATGATGGAGTTCCTGAAATTGTTATAGGGTCATCATTTTTTAGAGATAGTGGAAAACCAGACCCTGATTATCAAGATAAAATTTATATTTTCGAAGCTAATGGTTCTATTTTAAATTACTGGAATATTAGTGATATAGATTTTTATAAAGAAATTGGAGCACAACCTGTAATAGCTGATATAACAAATGATGGGAAACAAGATATTATTGCTAATGTTTTAGGTCTTGAGGGAAATCAACTTTATGCTTGGAATTCAGATGGTTCTATTATAAGAGGATTTCCAAAAAATCTTGGAGCTTTTTCTTCTTCTTATAATTCTCCTGTAATAGATGATATTGATAATGATGGAAATTTAGAAATTCTTGTTTATGTTTTTAAATTTATAGAAGATGTTAATATGCCAGGCAATTATATCCCACTTAATAAGATTCTTGTTTTTGATCTTGATACAATATATAATCCTAAAAAAATGGATTGGCCAATGTATATGCATGATGTAAAAAATACAAATTGTTATAAATGTGATAACGTTTCAATTATTCCTTTAAGACCTCAATCAAAAGTAGTAAATAATAATGACTTTGAAGTAACTGGGAATCTTATAATGAAGCTTCAGAAAAAAGTTAATGATAAATGGATGGATGAACAAATTGTTACAAATACAGATGTAATTATTGCTCCTAATAATTTAATTAAATTAGATATTGGGGAGGATTATGGTTGGAATCTTAAAAATGTTAATGCAAAAAGTTATGGGGATTATAGAATTTATGTTAGTTTTGAAGTTGATAATCAAAAGCAAGAAGCATTTTGGGAATTTAAAGTAATAGCTTCAAAAAAGATTGAAAAAATTAGTAATTTTCCTAAAATATCTTCTTTTAAATAACCAAATATTAGGGATAAATTTTTGTAATATAATTAATATTTTATTTTTATGAAGAGGTTATATTAAATTTTTCTAATTCTAAACATTTATTAATTATTTTTATCTTCTTTTAACTATAAAGAGTGTGTAAGATAATGTTTAAACCTAAAATAGTAAATCAATTTATTAGATTTGAGAGAAGATTTT
>JAYENS010000056.1:0-5214 GCA_034722215.1 Nanobdellota archaeon | reverse complement strand
AGTCATCCAAAAATTTAATAGAGGTTATTTTGAATGAAACCAACTGTAGATGAAGTTTTAAAAAAATATGGTGCAAAAATAGAGGGGCAAATAAATACAGATAAAACTAATTATAGTAAATCTTATTCTAAATTTAAAGATGAAATTTCAAATGAATATACTAAATATGAAAAACTTTGTATTGCTGTTGGGAATATTGTGAAGATAAAACCTTCTGAGAAAGATAAAAAAAGAGTTAAGAAATCTTTAGATGTAGCTCATTCTAATATTGAACCTTGGCAAGCTTTAAATTTAGCAGTGATGAGTTTTGTTTTAATTTTTTTATTAGGATTTATTTTATCTATTGGAATAACTTTAGTTAAAGGAGGAATTGATTCATTTCCTTTATTCTTTTTCTTTTTAATAATAATTGTTTCTATTTTTCTATTTTATTTTTTGAGTCAGTACCCCGATAGACTTGCGGCTAAATGGAGATTAAAAGCTTCAAATCAAATGGTGCCTGCAATTCTTTATGTAGTGGTTTATATGAGGCATACTCCTAATTTAGAAAAAGCAATTGCGTTTGCAAGTCAACATCTTGGAGGAGCTCTTGCTCTTGATTTAAAAAAAGTTTTTTATAATGTTGAAATTGGTAAATTTTCTACTATTAAAGAAAGTTTAGATTTTTATTTAGAAAGTTGGAGAGATTATTCTACAGAATTTGTTGAAGGTTTTCATTTAATTGAAAGCAGTTTATTTGAACCTAATGAAGGGAGGAGAATTGCTTCTTTAGAAAAAGCTTTACAAGTTGTTCTTGATGGTGTTTATGGTAAAATGCTTAAGTTTAGTCATTCTGTTAGAAGCCCAATAACTAATGTTTATATGTTAGGAGTTGTTTTACCTACTTTAGGTTTGGCTTTAATTCCTCTTGCTTCTGCAATGATAGGAGGTATGTTGAGTTTTTCTCATGTGTTTTTGATTTTTAATTTAATTGTTCCTTTTATGGTTTTTTATTTGACTGATAAAGTTTTAATGATGAGACCAGGAGGATATGGTGAATCTAGTTTAATTGAAAAGAATCCTTTATATTCTAAATATAAAAGTAATAAAGGTTATAAAAAAGGATTTATTATTGCTTTACCTTTTTTGATTTTAGGTTTAATTCCTTTGTTATGGGGATTTACTCCTTTTACAGATATTGTAGGTTTACAATCAGATTATACTTTTGAACAAATGGGAATTGGTTTTTTAGGTGAAGGAAATTTCTTTGGATTTATTGAAGATGGAGGAAAAATAAAAGGACCTTTTGGATTAGGATCTTTATTATTAGGAATGTTGTTTCCTATAGGATTAATGTTTTTCTTTTCAATTGCTTATAGAGAAAAAACTAAAGAATTAATTGTTGAAAGAAATAAAACAAAAGCTCTTGAAAAAGAGTTTAATAATTCTTTATTTCAATTAGGAAATCGTTTAGGAAATGGAGTGCCTTCTGAACTTGTTTTTGGAAAAGTTGCTCAATCTACTAAGGGTTTAAGGACAGGAGATTTTTTTAGTAAAGTTAATTACAATATTCGTCAAATGGGAATGAGTGTAGAGAAAGCTATTTTCGAAAAAAATAGAGGAGCAATAAAATATTATCCTTCTGATTTAATTGCTACTTCAATGAGGGTTTTAATTGAATCTTCTAAAAAAGGTTTGAAAATTGCAGCAGTTAGTTTAATGAGTATTTCAGAATATGTTAAAAATATAGATAAAATTACAATTAGATTAAAAGATCTTTTGGCTGAAATTTCTTCAGATATGAAAAGTAATATGACTTTTTTAGCTCCTTTACTTTCAGGTATTGTTGTTGGCTTAGCGGCAATGATTACTACAATTCTTGGAAAATTACAATTAGATTCTTTTGAAGATTCAGGTGTTTCAGGTCTTGGAGGACTTGGAGATGTGTTAAATATTTTTGATTATTCTTCAATGATTCCTCCTTATTTTTTACAAATTTCTGTTGGAATTTATTTAATTCAAATTATTTTTATATTGACTGCAACTTTAGTTACTGTTGATTTAGGAGAAGATAAATTAGAACAAACAAATAAAACTGGGTTGAATTTGAAAAAAGGAATGCTTCTTTATTTTATTACAGCTCTTTTGGCAACTGTTGTTTTAAGTGTTTTAAGTGCAACGGTGTTAGGTAATTTGATTTAATAACCTTTATTAAATCTTTTTTCGTGTAATCTTTATGAAAAATAAAAGAGGAATTGCTTCAGAATATCTTCCATGGATTTTAATTTCTGTTGCAGTATTGGTTATTTTAATGTTATTTATTTTTGTATTAAAAGATAAGGGGCTTTCAGCTCTTGAAGCAGTTAAAAATTTATTTAAATTTCGATAAAATGTCAGAACTTCAAACAAGTCAGTTAATTAAAATAATCTTAGGAGTTTTAGTAATTGTAGCTGTGGTTGTAGGATTATCTATATTATTTAAAGATAAAGTTTTTGGTTTTTTTAAGGGCCTTCCTACTGGAGAACCAATTGAAATTTTTAGGAGTTTAATATGATAAATAGAAAAGGAAATATGCTTCCTGAAGAAACTCTAAAAATAGTTTTAGGAGTTATTGTGATTGGATTTTTAATTTATCTTCTAGCTTCAATTTATTTTGCAAGCAGTGGAGATAAGAAATTAGAACAAGCTAAGGGGCTTGTTGAAAGAATTGAAGATATTTCTTCCAGATTAAATTTATTAGAAAATGGTTTTGAAAATATAACTGAAGTAACTCCTTTTGGTTGGCATATTTTTAGTTTTACAGAAGGAGAATCAAAACCTAATCAGTGTTCTGGAGAGAATTGCCTTTGCGTATGTGATAAGGTAAATGTAGATAATTTTATAGGAATAATAAAAAATAAACAAATTCAAAAATGTGGAGAGAAAGGAGCTTGTGTGATTATTGAAAATTTAAAAGATTTTGAAGAAATTAAAATAAATACAAATGTAAATCCTACAACTATTTTAATTTCGAAAAATAATAATTTAATCGAGGTGAATGAAATATGAATATGGACAAATTAATGAAATATTTATTATATGCTGCTTTATTTATTATGGCTCTTGGAGGAATTTATTTTATGTTTAGGAGGTTAAGTGTAAATGTGTAATAAAAATAAAATGAATAATTTTTTTAAAAAAAATTCTAAAGGAGAATTAACAACTCAACAAATTGTTGTGTTAATTATTTTAATTGCTAGTTTTGCTGTTTTACTTTTATTTTTATTTAAATTAAATTTAGGATCTGAATCAGATTCTGAAATTTGTCATAATTCTGTTGTTCTGCGTGGAAATTCAGCAATTCCAATTAATTCTGTTCCCTTGGATTGTCAGAGATCTTATGTATGTATTACTGAAGATGGTTCTTGTGAAAATATGACTAAACCTGAAAAAATTAAAGTTAAGACAGAGGATGAAGTTTATGAAGCTTTAGCAAATGAGTTAACAGATTGTTGGTGGATGTTTGGAGAAGGAAAAGTAAATTATGTTGGAAAAGATTTTAAAAATAATCTATATTGTTCTATTTGTTCTCAAATAATTTTTGATAATAGTGTAGGTGAAAATATTTTTAAAGCAGAAACTTTTGATAGAAAAAATTTGTATGAATATATGGTAAATAATAAAATGCAAGGTTCTGATAAAACATATAGTTTATATCTTTATGATACAAATGATTTAGAAATAATAAGTTCTAAGAGACCTTTTGGAGAAGTTTCTTTTGATGCAAATTTTTATACTTTGATGGGAATTACAAGTAAGATAACAAATTTAGGATGGATTGGTGTGGGAGCTGCAGCTGTTGGAGCTACGGCTTTACATTTTATTAGTGCTGGAACTTCTACATTAGTTATTGGAGTCCTTGCTGCTTCAACTGCTGGAGGAATTGGAGGACATTACATTGCTTCAGTAATTCAAGGAGAATCTGGAAATGATTTTATTTCTCCTACTTTTATAATTGTCAATTCAGATGAATTTAAGAATTTAAATTGTCATGAGGTAATTACTAAATCTTAAAATGAAAAATAATCGAGGAGAAATTTTAATTGAGAATGTTATTTTTATAATTCTTAATTTAGTTTTTTTAACAATTTTATCCTTATTTTTAATTCAACAAGGTTCTGTCGGTTCTCTTTTGGAAGATGCTTATTCAAAACAGATTGCTTTGATTGCAGATTCTGCTCAGCCTGGAATGAAAATTAAGATAAATATGCAAGATGCTTTTAAAATTACTGAAAAAGAAAATTATGATTTTTCAAAAGTTATTTCTAAAAGTGATAATTTTGTAAAAGTTCAGCTAAGTGAGAAAGGGGGAAAAGAATATCCTTTTTTTAATGATATTGAATTTAGTGCTTATCCTGATGGGGAAAATGGAATTTATATTCTAATCTTTTCAAAAAAATGAAAAATAAAAAAGGTTCTGATAAAATAATTTCTATTTATTGGTTTTTAATTTTAGTTATTATTGCAGGAGGAGTTATAGCAATGGTTCATGTGTTTTATAGTTCTCCTTATGATGTTCGAGAAATTGAAGCAGAAATGTTAGCAATGAAAGTAGCAAATTGTATAGAGCTTGGAGGAAAAATGGATAAAAGACTAGATGGTTTTGAAAGTCTTAGATTTGAATTTAGAGATAATTTTAGAGATAATTGTAATTTAAATTTTGATGTTAAAGGAGAATTTGAATATGAACAATATTATGTTCTTGTTGATTTTTACAAATTTCCAAATTTAGATGAATCTGTTTTTCAAATTAGTGAAGGAAATACAAATTGGGTAGCTGATTGTGAAATAGAAAGTAAAAAAAAGAAATTAGTTCAATGTTCAAATAAAGAATTTTTGACTTCTGATGAGAGAGGAAATGTTTATCTTATAGATATTTTAACAATTGTGAGGAATACTGAAAAAAATGTGGTTTAATAAAAAATTAGATAAAGTGAAAAAATTCTTTTTCACAAAAAATTCTAGAGGGCAAGTAGGAGATAGTTTAAGTTGGATAATCGCAACTATTGTTATTGTAGTTTTGATTTTATTCTTTGTTTTTGGGAGTTCTTTATTTGCAGAAACGAAAAATGTTCAAAAGAAAAGTTCTACTTTAGAAAAAATTGATTTAGGTAAAGAAGATATTTTTCTAAAAAAATCTGTTTTTAGTTTATTTTCTGAAATAGGTAAAAATAATGAGGTTGTTTTAGAAAGGG
>JAYENS010000055.1:21955-24460 GCA_034722215.1 Nanobdellota archaeon | reverse complement strand
GAATTACCTGTTTTTAGAGGTTTGACGAAAGATTTGGAAGGATTTTTTAAGAATGAAGAATCTTTTGAAAATCATCAATTTGAAACTGAGAATAAATCAATAAAGGCAGATTATGTTTATTATGAAAAAGGTGAATTAAAATATCTTCAATTACAGGAAAATATTAAAGAAGAAAATATACTAATAAATAAGTGTTTATTTTTAGAAGATTCTTTTTACTTATATTTAGTATATAAAGTTAAAAATTTAGTTGATTTTACAAAAGGAGTAGATTATGAAGATAAAGATTTTAATTTTGGAATTTATCAAGAAGCTTTTAATTTCAATGAAATAGGATTTTCTAAAAAAGAGAAGGAGAAAAATAGTAATTTATTTTGCACTTTAACTAATAATGAAATGCAAGCTTATTCAGATATTTTAAAAAATGAAGAGAATTTTAGTGAACTTTATTTTCAACTTCTTGATAAAAAAATTGAACCTTCTTCAAAGTTTATTGAACATAATAATAAATTAGATTCTTTGAGTAGTTTTTATTATTTTTTAAAATTATTTGAAAATGTTAGAATAAATGGAGAATCTACTGAAGTTTATTCTAAAAAAAGAGGATTTATCCTTCTTACCGATGAAAAACTTGTTGATTCTATAAGAATTATTTATCCTTCTTTATTTAAAGAAATCTATGGAGATTATAGTTAAAGTTTAATTTAAAAATCTTTTGTCCTCTTTATATAAGAGAGATATATTTTTTTAAGGAATCTTTTATTAGTTCTTTTATGGATTATTTAGAGAAATTCAAAAAATATCCAAAACAAGATTGGAATATTTCTTTTAAAAAAATAATATTTATTTAACAAAAAGATCTTTGGATTATCCTTTGGAGGGAAATTTTGAAGAAACTTATCTCTGTTGAACTAAATTTGATAATAGTTTTGTAGATGAAAAAAGAAGAAGCAAAATCTTTTTGGAATTTTTTAATAAAATTAAATAAAAAATCTCTTGAAAAATTAATTCAAGAGTGTGTGAAAAGATAAAAAAATTAAGGTTTACCAGAATCTCATTCTTTTCCAAAAGTCTTGTTTGAATTGTTTTTGATCTCCATCTAATTGCATTTTATGGTATCCCATTCCTTTTTCTTTAGGGCCTGCGTTTTCTGGCATGTTTTCATGCATTTGCTCTCTCAATTCTTCAATATAATCATAATCTTGATTTTCCCAAGCTTGTCTCATTTGTTCCATTGTTTCTCTTTTTTCTTTATTTTTTTCGTGAGAAGCAATTATTTTATCAAAGTTTTCTTGAGTTAACATTTCTAAATGTAGTTCTTTCCATGCATTAAAATCTTTTGATTCAATTGCATTTTCCATAGATTCCCTATGTGTTTCAAATTGTTCTATTTGTTCTTCTGTAAAAATTTCTGAAGCATAAGCATGATAAAATCCGTGTTTAGTGCAACTTTCTTGTTGCATCCCAGGACCTATTGCCATAACAGAACTTATACTAAGTAATGCTATCATAGATAAAGCAAAAACACTAAGTAGTTTTTTATCCATATTTGTATTCCTCCTTTCTAGTTTCATGATTTAATGAGTTTGTTTTTCTTTATAAAGAAAGAGAAATTTAGATGTGCATTATAAGTCCATGTATTTTATAAAGTGGATTTTACTAATTTTTTTATGTCAATGGTGAATAGTGTTTTTTTATCTGGAATTTCATTAGGTGTTGATATATTTTTTTATTTATTTTTAGTAATTGCTTGTTTATTTATTTATTTTGAAACTAAAAATATTTACAAGTTGAGTTCTCATAAAGGTTTGAAATATTTTAGAAATTCTTTTTTATTTTTTGGAATTGCTAGTTTTTTTAAATTAATTTTGAGTTTTGTTTCTCTTAATAGTGCTTTTTATTTTCAAAGTGTATTTTTTATTGTGTTATTTTTTAATTTAATAGCAGGCCTTAGTTTTATTTTTGCTTTGAATTGGAAGAAGTTAGATAGGTTTAGTTGGATGCTTTATACTGGAAGTTTTTTGATAGTTTTATTTTCTATTTTAATTAGGAGTCCTTTGATTTATTTATTGACTCAATTAAGTTTTTTAATTTATGGAATTATTTTAATTTTTTCTAAGAAGAATGTAAAAAAAGAAGGTTTAGCTTTTGTATATCCTTTTGTTTTATTGTTTTGGTTTTTTAGTGTATTAGATATATTTTTAGTTAATGTTTCTATATTTTTTGAGTTTAGTGTTTACTTTATTTCAATTATTCTTTTTGTGATTATTTTATCTCGTACTATTAAATCATTACATTTTAAAAAATGAAAAAGAGAAGTAAATTAGAAGTTATTTATGATTTGTTGAAAGTTGTGAAGAACCATAATAATTTTATTAAACCAACTCCTTTGTTGAGATTTTCTAATTTGTCTTCGCAGAATTTTTCTAATTATGTTAAAGAATTAGTTGAGAAGGGATTGTTAGAAAATAAAAAAGATAAAATGGGAAAGAAATATTTTTGTTT
>JAYENS010000055.1:16420-21945 GCA_034722215.1 Nanobdellota archaeon | reverse complement strand
GTTTTGAATATTTAGAAAAATATTCTTTGATAAATAATTTTATTGAGAATTTTGGTTTAGATTGATTTCTTAGTTTTAGTAATTGTTAGTATTTTTTCTTTACCTGTTTGCATGTCTTTAATTTTATATTTTTTTTGTTCTACTTCTTTTTTACCTACAAATAAAACTTTTTTTATGTTGTAAGCATTTGCATATTGTAAAGCTTTAGAAGGTTTTCCGAAAAATAAAGAAACATTTTTTTCTTGTTGTCTCAATTGTTTTGAAAGTTGTATTGCTTTTGCATCTTGACCTAAAGAAACAATTAGTATTTTTTCTGTATTAATTAATATATTTGAAACAATCATTAACCTATCTAAACTTAAAGAAATTCCTGTTGCAATATTGTTATTTACTTTATATGTTCCTCCTCCACAAATTGTTTCTTTAATATCTGATTTTATTTCCCAAACATTACCTGTATAATATCCAAGACCTCTGGCTAAAGAAGATTGGAAGATTACGTTGGTTCCATAATATTTACAGAATTTTTTTAGTTCTTCTATTTCTTTGTAGGCAGGATATCTTTTGAAATATTTTTCTGGTTGGTTTAACAAATCAACTATTTTTTCTGCTTTATATTTTTTTAAATTTGTTTTCACTTCTTTAATTGATAATTTGTCTAATTTATCAATTTCTCTTATAACTTCTTCTTTGTTTTTTATGTTGTTTTCTATTAAGATTTGATTTAGTAATTCTCTATTATTAACATAAATTACTGAATTTATTTTTAAGGAGTTTAATATTTCTTTTGTTGCAGTTAGGATTTCTGCTTGGTCTTCTATTGTAGAACCTATTGTGTCAATATCACATTGAGTGAATTGTCTAAATCTATTTGAATTTACTGGTTCGTCTCTGAAAACAGGACCTATTTGAAATCTTTTGAAAGGAAGTTTTTTGTTTTTAGCAATTCTTTTTAATTGAAAAGTAAATTCATATCTTAATGCTAATTTTCTTTTTCCTTTGTCTTGAAGTTTAAAAATATCTGAAACAACTTCATCATTTGTATTATCTCCTTTTACAAATTTCTCGTATTCAATTAAAGGTGTTTGTACTTCTTGAAAATTATATTTTTCAAAAGTTCTTCGAATAACTTCACGAATTAGTGAGAATTTTTCTGCTTCTTTTCCAGTATAATCTTTGAATCCTTTTACTGTTTCCATTTTGTTGTTTCTATTTTTTTAATTATTTGAGTTAAGATATTTTCAATTACTTTTTCCGAATCTCCTTCATTGTCTTTGATTTTCCATTGAAGAACTTTGTTTTTATATTTTTCATAATTGAATAAATTTTCAGGATCTTTTATATCGTTTGTTATTAAAACTATTATATCTGCCAATTTTAATAAATTTGTTGTAACTGGTTTAGGTTTTCCTTTTAAATTAACTCCCAATTTTTTAGCAATTTTAATCTCTTCTTTATCAAGAGGCCAACTTCCTGGAAAAATTCCTGCACTTTTTGCTTGTATAGATTTATCTTTGTTAATCTTTTTAAGATAAAGTTCTGCAAATCTGCTTCTGAATCTGTTATGTCTGCATATGAATAATATGTTCATTTTGTTGTTTTCCTTTTTTGTTTCCATTTTATTATTAATTTTCTAATTATTTTAAACCTTTAGTTAAACTACATCCATTACATTTTAAACATCCTTCTAAAGTTTTATATTTTATTTGATTATTTATCTTTTTCATTATTTTTTCAATTTCTTTTAAATTATATTTGATTGTGAAATCTTTTAATTCTGTTTCTGGAAGAGCCCTAAAAATTTCAATACTTGGAATTCCTTTATTTTTTATTATTTCTGTTAAACCTTCTGACAATTCTTTTTCATTATTCAATCCAATTAATAATACTGAAGATAATTTACCTTCTCCTAAAATTTTACTCCCTTCTTTTAAATATTCTAAATAAGTTTCCCTAGGAATAAGTCCTTTGTAAGGCATAATTTTTTTTCTTTTTTCTTTTTCCCAAATTTCAAGATTTACTTGCACAGAAGTTATTCCATCTTTTTTAATTTCATTAAAAAAATCATTAATCTCTTTTTTTGTTAAATCTTGGTTTGGCATTATTTCTAAATTTATTTTTTTTATGCCTTTTTTATTTGCAATTTTTACATAACCTTGCATTAATTCGTATCCTTTGTATTTTAATTTTGGGAAGCTTCCTCCATTAATAGTTAATGAATTAAATTTTTTTCTTTTGAGTATTTTTTCTAAATCATTTTCAAAATAATTCTTACTAAATTTAAAACCAGAATATTTCTCAATTGAACAAAATTTACAAGATTTATTTTCATTTACTAATTGGCACCCATACAAGTTTGTGGCGATAATTCCAGATAATTGTTCTGTAAAAATTCCACTTTTTAATTCATTTTGAATTAATTTTACATTTTTTAAAAATATTCTTTCTTTATTATCAATAATTTGTAAATTTTTATCTTTACTAATTAAATAATAATTAGATTTGTCATTTATTCTAGTTTTTAAGGAAATATTGTTATTGTATTTTAAAAAAATTCCATTACAAACTGATGCTCTGGAAGTTGTTTGTTGAAAAGGTTCTTTATATAAATTTAAGTTTATTCCTTTTTCAATCAATTCTATCTTTTCAAAGATGGGAATAATCACAGCTTTTAGCTATCATTTTGAACTCTAGAGAAAAGCGGAATGAGAGAATCGAACTCTCGTCTCACGGACCACAACCGCGTGTAATAGCCACTATACGAAAACCGCCATAATATATTTAATTCAGATGAATTAGATTTATAAATTTTTTTAGAAGCGTTGCTAAGAATATCCTTTCTAATGATGGGGATAATTCCTAGTGTTTATCATAAAGATTAGAATTAGTTGGAGTTTTTAAAGTTGTTGATTAAATAAATAATATTCTTCTTTTAATTTTTTCCAAATTTTCTTTCCCTTCTGGATTCTTTCAGTTTGGGAAATATCTCTTTTTTTTATCATAAATATCTGTATTAATTACAACTTCTATTTCTTTTCCTTTATTTTGTTCTATAAATCTTCCCTTCACTTATGCCGCATTGCATAATAACTTTTCCTGAAGCATCCCTAACACTAGATAAGAATTCTTCTTTAAAACGAGAGTCCTCAGATAAATAAATAGTCATTCTGCCCAGCTCCTCAGTATCATAAATTAATTGTCTTGGAACATGAATTGTTGAAGGGACATCTGAAATAGGTAATTCCTCCATTAAATTAACAATTTCTTGATAATTCATCCCACACCTTAAAGTTTCAGATTCTAATTGAACTATTTCCTTTTTTTCTTGACTATCTTTAAAATTATAAATTAAACCAAAAATCAAAATAAAGATACAAAAAGTGATAAGAATCTTCCCATCAATTTTTAGTTTTTTGTCTCGTCTTTTTTTGTAAGAAGCATAATCTTCATTTACAACATGATGGCTTTTCATATTTTATTTAAGATTTATTTATTTTTATAATTTACCTTTTTTAAGGTTTTTTATCAAAACATTTAATAAGTGAGCTCACTTATAACTTATATGACTAATATAACTCTTTCAATAGAAAACCAAGTGTATTCTGAAATGAAAAAATATTCTGAAATTAAATGGAGTGAGTTTATAAGAAAAGCAATTAAACAAAGAATTGAAGAATTAATGCAAATAGAAAAATCAAAAAATAAAGAAGGTATTCTTACTATGCTTGCTTCAGAATCTGTTTTAAAAAAAGATTGGAATAATAAAGCAGATGAGAGGTGGAATAATGTATAAACAAAGAGATATTATTTTAATTTCCTTTCCTTATTCTGATTTAACTAGATCAAAAAAACGACCTGCAATAATAATTTCAAATTCAAAATTAAAAGGAGATGATTTAATTTGTTCATTAATAACTTCAAATCCTTCAAAAGAAGGAATTTTAATAAAAAAAGATTTTTTTCAAAAAGGGAATTTGCCTTTTAAAAGTTGGATTAAACCTCAGAGAATTTTTACAATAGATAAAAAAATAATTATAAAAAATTTAGCTACAATTAATAATAAATTTTATAAACAATTAGAAAGAGAAATATTTAATTTAATAAGAAAGGAATGAAGTGTTTTTATTTACTTAATAAAAGAAATCTAACTAAAGTAATATCTGCGTAATCTACGTTTCCGCCTAGTTCATTATAGATAGGACCTAATTTTTCTGTTCCGTGTTTTTCGAATGCTTTTTTGATATCTTCATAGCCTTGAATTGTTTCTTTAATGTATTGAATATCTAAAGTTGCATCATCTGTTAGTAATCTTCCAATATAACTTCCAATTGTATTAGTTGTTAATTCTAAGGCTGTTGCGATTTCTTCAATTGATTTTTTTTGTAAAATTAGTTCTTTGACTTTTGCTTTTCTTTCGTTGGTTCTAATTTGAGTTTTTGTTAACTTTTTTTCTTCAGACATTCTTAAATAAAATTTTTGAGTTTTATAAATTTAACTTTTAATCTGTTAAAATATATTAATCCAAGATTTTTAACAGGTTAGAAGTCTTTATTTAATTTATAAATAATAAATCATTCTTCAGAAAACCTTAAAAACAAATTTCTCTTCCAATTTTTATTATCCATCCATAGCTCAATGGCAGAGCGCTTGGCTGTAGGTTATTACCTAAGGTGGAGTTTCGGTTTTCGAAATACTATGAAGCCCTAAAAGTCAAGAACAATGGTTCAATACAAATAAGCAGTTCCCGATTACGCTTCGTACAAACGATGCGTTGGAAACTGGCTAATAAGCAGTTCCCGAGAGGTTCCCGGTTCGAATCCGGGTGGATGGATTTATTTTTTTATTTGGAATTTGAACCTTCGAATCTGAGCATCTTCTGAAAATTCTAATAAATGAATGAAATGAATTTAGAGAACTTTTCACAGAGTGGGAACAGTGTGGATAGATGTCTTTTTCAGTTAATTATAAAAACATATTTATTTAATTTAATCTATGGAAGAACTTATTTATAATAAATTGTGTGAGATGAATTCTAATTTATCTGATATTGCTAAAAGTTTAAAGATTTTAGCAGAAGCATCTTTGACAGATGAAGAAATTATTCAGAAAGATTAAAAAAATAATCTCTTTAAAAATTTAAAAATATTAAATATTTAATTTATTTTTCATTAGTTTATTAAATTTTTTTATTTGTAGTCTTTGTAATTCATAATCATTTGAATAATCTTTTTCAGGAATTGTTATTGCGTCTATTGTTCTTAAAACTCTTTGAACTTCTTCTTTAGGATTTTGTAATTCTCTATTTTCTAAAGAAGTATATTGTTGATAAAGATCAAATGAATTTTGCAATAGATTATAATTAAAATCATACCAATGCCAACTTCTAAAATGATATGTGCCTTTTAAATTTAAAAAAGGTTTTGATTTTTCTAAAAGATATTCTAAAGGAGTTTTAGGATTATTTTTTAAATTTGAATTGTTTGGGAAGTTTTTTGCATTTAAAGGCATAAAAGATATTAAAAGGC
>JAYENS010000055.1:0-16410 GCA_034722215.1 Nanobdellota archaeon | reverse complement strand
GGCCTAAGGGTAAATATTTTAAGTTTTTCATTTTATAAAAATAGGAGATAATTTAATTTATAAATATTGAGGTAATTTTTGGACATTTAAATTTGATGGTATTTTTTCTTTATAAAAGTTGTTATTCCCTAAAGAGATATTACCCAACAGCGAAGAGTTTAAATACTAAAATAAACAAATTAGAATAAATAAAAAAGATTTTAAAAAAGAGGAAAAATGGAAGAAAACATCGCTGAAACATCGAAGTTGGAAGACAATGAAATTGATGCTTTTATAGAAGATTTAGATTAATTTCTAAATTTTTTCAAGAACAATCTCATTATTCTTTTTAGAAAGTTCTAACTCAGAACTTTCAATTTTTATTTTTATATTTTCTATTTTTAATTGATTAATCCAAATATTTTTTGTTGTTAATTTTAAACCATTTCCTGGTTCTAAAGAATTTATTTCAAATTCATCAATTAATTTGTTATCTCCATAAACTTTTAATTTTGCTAAATTAGATTTTTTCAATCCTTGATTTGTAATTGAAACATTAAAATCTAAGTATATTCCTCTTTGTAAAACATCAATATTTTTAAATTTTAAATCAGGTAAAGGCTTTTCTTGATAAATTCTATTTATTTCACTTGGAATTTCATATCCAATTGTTTGACGACATTTTGAAATAGAATACATTATATTATTTGGATTTTCAGAATGATCAAAACCTAAAACATGAAGCAATTCATGAATTGCAATATTAGGATTTGCACAATTTGAATTTCTTATTAAAAGAATTTCTCCTTTAAGAATTAAACTGTATTTTTCTAATTCAACTATTTTTGTTGGACCTCCTTCTCCTGCAATGAATAATCCTTCTTCAATTCTGTTTTTTTCATCACAAAAAATTTCTATTTGGAATTCTTTATTTTTAATATAGAATGTTAAGTTAGTGATGTTTTCAATTATAGCAAAAGCTTTTTTCATTTCTAGTGTTTTTTCTAGTGAACATTCTTCAGATATTTTATAAGAAATTTCTTTATCAGGGAAACGCATATCAGGATAAAATTGCATATTATTTGATTTGTTTTCTAAATTAAATTCAGGATTTGTGGATATTCCAAAAGTTATCTTTTCCATTGGAACAAAATAGTACATAACTAGTGTTCCTATTATAATTAAACTTATAAATCCTATTAGAAAATCTTTTAATTTCATATAAAAATAAAGATTTTTTGTTATTTAAAATTGTCTACCTTTAAGAAATTTGGTTAAATTTATTTCAGAATACTTTATTTTAAAAAATTGTTATTTGATATTCCTAATGAATAACACAACAATCTTTATAAAAAACTTCAGCTATAACTTCTTATGACAAGCGAAATATGGACTGAAAAATATAGGCCTGAAAATTATGAGGATATTGTAGGACAAGGTCAAATTATAAAGAGAATAAAATCATTAACAAATTCATTAAATATACCTCATTTATTATTTGCAGGTCCTGCAGGCATTGGAAAATCAACTTTAGCTTTAGTTGTTGTAAAAGAATTATTTGGAAAAGAATGGAAAGAAAATTATTTGGAATTAAATGCTTCTGATGAAAGAGGAATTAATGTTGTTCGTGAAAAAGTGAAAAGTTTTGCAAGGACACAATCTTTAGGAAAAGCACCTTTTAAAGTTATTTTTTTAGATGAGGCAGATGCCTTGACTCCTGAAGCTCAGCAAGCATTAAGAAGAACAATGGAAAATTATGCAAAAGGTTGTAGATTTATTTTATCTTGTAATTATTCTTCTAAAATTATTGATCCAATTCAATCAAGATGTGCAGCATTTAGATTTAAACTTTTAGAAAAAAAAGATATTGAAAAAGTTTTAAGAAAGATTGCAAATAGAGAAAATTTAGAATTAGAAGAAGATGCTATTGAAGGAATTTATGAAGGAAGCGAAGGAGATTGTCGTAGATCTATAAATTTGATTCAATCTATTGCTTCAATTTCTCCTAACATTACAAAAGAATTAATTTCAACTGTTTTATCTGATGCAAAACCAAAAGATTTGAGAATTGTTTTAGATTATGCTTTAGCAGGTGATTTTGAAAATTCAAGAGAGAAACTTTTAGAAGTTATGTTAAAAGAATCTATTTCTGGACAAGATGTTATTAAATTAATTCAAAAAGAAATTTGGAATTTAGAAATTGAACCTGAAGTTAAAGTTAAATTAACAGAGAAAACAGGAGAGTCAGAATTTAGAATTGTTGAGGGTAGTGATCCTTTTATTCAACTTCAAGCTCTTTTAGCTAGTTTTGTCTTAGCAGGACTTGGAAAATGAAATTAAAAAATGCTAAGATTCTTACAACCTTTGAGGGTGTCTTAGAAGGTTTAGGAAAGTAAAATGATTAACTGGGTAGAAAAATATCGTCCTAAAAATTTTGAAGAAGTTGTAGGACAAAGTGAAGGAGTTTTGAAAATAAGAAAGTATTTTGAAGATTTTCCAAACTTAAAAAAGAAAGCTTTACTTTTAGGAGGAGGTCCTGGAATTGGTAAAACAACTTTAGTTCATGTTTTAAAAAATGAAACTAATTCTGAAATTTTTGAATTAAATGCTTCTGATTTAAGAAATAAAAAATCAATGCAAGAAAAATTAAAACCTGTTTTAGAACAAACTTCTTTATTTAAAAAAAATAAATTAATTTTAGTTGATGAAGTTGATGGAATCTCTGGAAATTCAGATAGAGGTGGTTTACCTGAATTAATTAGGTTAATTGAAGAATCTTCTTATCCTGTAATTTGTACTGCTAATGATCCTTGGAGTTCAAAACTTTCTGCTTTAAGAAAAAAAGTTGAGATTGTAGGATTAAGCAAGCTTTCTCCAGGAGATATTCGTTTTACTTTGAAAAAAATTTTAAAAAGAGAAGGTAAACAAATTAATGAAGAAACTTTAGATAGAATTTCTGTTAAATCTCAAGGAGATTTAAGAAGTGCTATCAATGATTTAGAATCTGTTGCAGAATTAGGAATGGAAGAAGTTGAAATTTATGAAAGAACAAAGAAGCAAGATATTTTTAATGCATTAAAACAAATTTTTCAAGAAAAAATTGATAATAATATGCTCGATGTTTTTAATACAGTTGATATGTCTTTAGATGAGATCATGTTATGGATTGAGAAAAATATTATAAAAGTTTATTCTGGATATGAAATGGCTTTGGCTTATCAAAGACTTGCTAGGGCGGATTTATTTAAGGGTAGAATTTATAAAAAACAATACTGGAGATTTCTAGTTTATGAAAATATTTTTTCAAGTTATGGAGTTTCTGCTGCAAAGGGAGAATCGGAAAAAAGAGGTTTTTATAAATATGAAAGACCCTCTAGAATTTTGAAAATTTGGCTTAATAATAGAAAGCATGGTAAGAGAAAGACAATTGCAAAAAAATATGGTGAAAAGGTTCATGTAGGCTCTAAAAGGATTATGAAAGAATGGAATGAAGTTAAGAATATTCTTAAAAATCCTATTATTCAAAAAGAATTAAAATTAGATTATGATGAAATTGCTTATATTATGAAGTATTGATTATTCTAGTGAAAAATTAATAAAGAAATCTTTGACTTCTATGAATTAATAAAAGATAGTTTTGGGATAAATATTAAAAAATCTTTACATTATTTTTAATCAACATTGAGCAGTTGTTGAACCACTAGATGTTCCATAACCAAATCCGGGAGAAGGACTTGCAGTACTTAATTCTGCTGTGTTACATAGTTCAGGCATTTCATTGAATCCTAAACAAATTCCTTCTAAATATGATTGAGAGTCTCTTCCAAATTGAGCAATTTCTCCATTAATAACTAAAGTTGGGCTTCCTTTAACTCCATAAGATTCACTTAGTTTAGAATCTTCTTCGTAATATTTTTCAGCTCTTCCTGAGGAAATACATTCATTTAAGGCTTTAGTATTTATTCCGACTTGAGTTTCACATGTTTTTGCTTCTTCAGAAGTTCCAGAAGTTCCTCCTAAGAAACATTCTAAATAATCTAAGAATTTATCTGCTTGTTCTTCTCTAATACAAATTTGTCTTGGTGTTTCAACTTCTTCTTGTTTATTTGTGTGCATGTAATAATGAACAAATTTAATTGAAACATCTGCAACTTTTTCTAATTCTTTCATTGCAGGAATAAATCCTTTTTCAGCTTGAGTTCCATAGGGGCAGTGAGTCATTACAAATAATTCTGCTTTTGGTTTTTCTGCTGTTTTTATTTGAGGAGTTTCTTTAGAAGTTTGTTCAGAAATTGTTTTCCCAGTTATTGATGCTATAATTCGTACCCAGTATTTTCCATCTTTTGTTAGATATACTGGAGACTCTTGTCCTTCATTTGCAACTGTTACTTGATATAAGTTAGAACCATAATCCTCTGCATCAATAAATTCAACTGTTGTTTGACCTTGAGCATTTATGAATTCTATAAAATCATTTCCTACTTTTTTTGAAGAAGAATTATTTGTATAAATTACAATACCCATTAATAATACTATTATTGCTAAAATTATTGTTGTTAAAATCCAAGGGTTGCTCTTTATCTTTTTAGTTGGCTTTGAAGTCATTTAAGTAAGTGTATTTTTCTTTTTATAAATATTATGGATTTCATAAAAGTATAAAAGCATTTGATTCTATCCTAAAATATGTCATATAATATTATTGTTGGACGTAATGAAACTGATAAAAAAAAATTAGGAGATAGGGGATTGATTCGAATTGGCAAGGGTTTTGTAAAAATGGGTTCATATAATTCTCTTTCAAATAATATTTACTTAGATGTAGCTCGGAGTCATGTAGTTTTAATTGCAGGAAAGAGAGGTTCTGGAAAATCTTATACAATGGGGGTTTTAACAGAAGAGATTTCAAATTTATCTAAAGATATTTCTGGAAATATTGGGAGTTTAATTTTTGATACAATGGGAATTTATTGGACAATGAAATATGCAAATGAAAAAGATAAAACTCTTTTACATGATTGGAAATTACAACCAAAAAATCTTCCTGTTAAAGTTTTTGTTCCTTTTGGAGCTTATGATAATTTTGTAGAAAAAGGCATTCCTGTCGACGAGAAATTTGCATTGGATGTCTCTGAAATGAATCCTGAAGATTGGGTTCTTACTTTTGGTTTAAATTTAATTGAACCTGTTTCAATTTTAATTGTAAGAACTTTATTAGCTTTGAAAGAAAAAGGATCTTATGTAATTAAAGATATTGTTGAAGCTTTAGAAAAAGATAAAAAAAGTGAAAGAGAAACAATTAATGCTGCAGCGGGATTATTTGAAGCTGCAGAAAGTTGGGGTATTTTTGCAGAAAAAAATATTAAACCAACAAAAATTAAAGATTTAGTTACAGGAGGTTTGACTTCTATTTTGGATTTAAGTGTTTACAATTCTATTGGTGCTTTTAATGTTCGTGCTTTGGTTATTAGTTTAGTTTCTAGAAAATTATTCAATGAAAGGATGGCTGCCAGAAAAATAGAAGAAATTAAAGCTATTGCAAAAGGTTTTGATTTATCTGAAAGTGAGGAAGAGAAAGAAACTCCTTTAATTTGGCTTTTTATTGACGAGGCTCATGAATTTTTACCTCTTAATGAGAAAATTATTTCGACAGATGCTTTGGTCCAAATTTTAAGAGAGGGAAGACAACCAGGTTTATCTTTGGTTTTAGCAACTCAGCAACCAGGAAAGATTCATACAGATGTTATGACTCAATCAGATATTGTTTTGGCGCACCGTGTTACTTCTAAACCAGATGTTGAAGCATTGAATTCCATGATGCAGAGTTATTTAACAAATACAATTCAGGGTTATATGAATGATTTGCCTGGTTTGAAAGGTTCTGCTATTATTTTAGATGATAACTCTGAGAGGATTTATCCAATGAGAATGCGTCCGCGTTTTACATGGCACGGAGGAGAAGCTCCTACTGCTGTTCCCTATAAAAAGGAGTTTTAGCGGAGTGCCATTGGCAGGGTGAGAATCTTCTGAAAGTTTCAATAAATGAACTTGTGAATTTAGGAAAGCTTTCACGGAGTTTGAATAAGGAGAAGCTCCTACTGCTGTTCCCTATAAAAAGGAGTTTTAGCAAGATTTTTAAATGGATTTATTGTTAATTTTTTATGAAAGACCTAGTATTATATGATTGTCTTGGAGAAGAAGTTATAAAATATTATAATCTTAGAAATCTTGAAGAAGATTATTTAGCAAGAGGAGCTTTACATAATGGTGAAAATTTTGATTCAAGTGAATTAGAAGAATTAATTCAAAACTTTTAAATCAATTCTTAATCTAATTTTATAAGGAGCTAATTCTCCTGCACTTTTTGATTGAATAATTTTTATTTTCTTTTTTGCTTTTTTTGCTTCTTGTTTAACCATTTCAATTTTTGAATTTATTTTGTCTTTTTTACAAAAATCGTAATAATAAATTATTGTTCCTTTTTTTGATAGTTTAAAGGCTTGTTCTAAAAAAGAATCTTTTAATTGAGGTCTAGGCATTATAATTGTATCAAACTTTTTATTTAATTTCTCTACCACTTTTTTAATATCCCCATTAACTAATTCAATTTTATCTTTTAATTTATTTTTTTCAATATTCAATTCAGCGTATTTGTTTGCCTTTCTATTTATTTCATTTGAATAGACTTTTTTTACTTTGGAATTTTTAGCAATTACAATTGAAAAAGGAGCAACACCTGCAAACATAACTAAAACTTCTGAGTCCTTTTTCATTAGCTTTGCTAATTCCATTCTCTCATTTGCTAAACGAGGAGAAAAATAAGTATCCTCAATGTTGAATCTAAACTCACAATTATTTTCTTTGTATAAAACTTCTTTTGTATTTTCTCCTATCAAAAGTTTTGTTTTTTGTTTTCTTAATCTTCCTGAAAATTTCTCTACTTTTTCTAAAACTGTTTTAATGTTTTTATGTGTAGAAATTAAGTGTTTTGCAAAATCTTTTTTTTCTTTTAATTTAGTCTTATATGGAAAATTTACAAGTGCTATTGAACCTAATAAATTAAAAGCTCTTTGTTTCATTAATTTAATTATAGAAATAAGTTTATAAAATTAAAGTTAAATAGATCCGTGTCTTCTCATATCTCTTTCAGTTTTGTCTGCAATTTCGTTACTATCTCTTAATTTTTCAGTTGCTTTTGCCATTTGATGTTTATGAAGGGCTTCTGCTTCTATTAATTTTTGTTCTGCAGTAGCTCTTTCTGATTCTGCTTTTTTAACTCTTATAGCCATTTTTAATAGAGGTTTTACAAATATTTTCTCCGTGAAAATTGCAATTAAAGAACTTACAATAACAATTGCTCCAATAATAGCATTTATAAATCCACTAGCACCATTTTTAAGAGAAGTGATTAAATAATAAATTAAGAAAATTGAGTAGGTCCCCCAAATAACTCTTTGAATAATTACTCCTGAAATAGTTAATTTATCTTTGTGTAGTAATAATCTTGTAGTAAATAACAATACAATTATGAAAGGAATTATGATTATAAAAGTTGCACCTAATGCAGAATAAGCAGTAATTATACTAAGAATTTCTTTTCCAACAATAAAATTTATTGCAAGATAAGATACCATTGTTGAAAAAATGAATTTTGCAAAACCTTTACCTTTCATTAAAAAATCAATTGCCCAATAAACCATCATAAAAACAATTATAAAAAGCATATATCTTACAATAGTTATATTTGAACCTGAAAACATATTATCTCCAGAAAATCCACTATCTGAATAATCTTCTGTCCAAATAAAATTTCCTGTTATTCCTTGATCTTCAGGACTAAAATTAAGAAAAATAATTGCTAAAGAGAAAATTACAAATAAACCAATTCCTAAGAATAATTGTTTTTTATTTATTTTTTCACTCTTTTTTTTCTTATTTGACTTCTTTGGCATATATGAAATAGAATTTTATTATTTATAAATACTATGGGAATTGAATAAATCTTTTATTTATGCATTGTTCTGTTTTGGAAGGTGTTTTCCCCCTTAAAATTAAGAGGTTTAGTATTTTTTTCATTAGGTAAAGATATATCTACTGAAGGAATATCTAAATTAAATGGAATTCCATAAATACCTCTCATTTTTTGAATAAAAGGTTCTCTTTTATTTTTTACTTTCTTCTCTTGATTAAATATTGCTTGAATAAATTTATTTGAAATGTCTTCAGCTTTTTTATTCAAATTATTTCCAAGATATTTATCTGATTTGAAATTTTTTTGAATATCTTGAGATTCAGGATAGTTATTAGAAGAATCAATAAATTCTCTTCTTTCAACTAATCTTGGAACAATTTTTGTTAAAGATCTTATGTTTGTATCTAAAACAATTTTTTCAATTTTTGAGGGTTTAGTTTTTTGTTTTCTAAAATTAAATAAATCTCTAATTTTACTAAAAGTATTTGAAAAGTAATCTTTTGTTGAAGTTTCTTCATTTTCTAAAGAAGCTTTCTCTTTTTGATAAGAGATTAAAGACATTTCTTTTGAAACTGGAAAATTGTTTTCAAGAGAATTATAATTTGCTCCGAATTTAAAGTTATTTTTTTCCTTATTTGAATTTTCTGCTTTTTCAATAATTCTTAATTTTTTTGATTTTTTTTCTAATTCTGGTTTAAAATATTGGTTATCTTTTTGAAATTCTTCTCCAAAAGCTTCTTGGTAGTTTGGGAAAGTTATTTTTTTCTCAAGAATACTAGTAGGATAAAACCCTTCACTTTGTTCTTGTTTAAGAACCTCTTCATAGGATTCTGAAAAATCTTTATTTGCTTCTTGTATAGCTTCTGAAAAGAAATTTTGATTTACTGGAAAATTTTTGAATAAAACTTTAGTTGATTTATTTTTCTTAATCTTCTTTTTCTTTTCTTTAGTTTTATTTTTTACTCCAATTACTTCTGAAACATATTCTGAACTATCTTTTACAGGAGTTAATTTATCAGCTTCATTAATTCCAAAATTCCCATAAGCATTAATAATCTTTTCTAAAAGATTTTTAGATTTTTCTTTTGTAGGACTTTGTTTTTGTTCTTTTTCTCCTTGGTATAAAACTAAAGCTTTATCTACAGGAGTAAGAGATTGATCTTCAAGAGGAGTGTATGTTTTAATTTCTGTTGGAATTTCTATAGCTGTCATTTCTCCTCCTTTTAGAGAATATAATCCCTCTTCTAGTTTTTTATTTTTTACTCCAATTACTTCTGAAACATATTCTGAACTATCTTTTACAGGAGTTAATTTATCAGCTTCATTAATTCCAAAATTCCCATAAGCATTAATAATCTTTTCTAAAAGATTTTTAGATTTTTCTTTTGTAGGACTTTGTTTTTGTTCTTTTTCTCCTTGGTATAAAACTAAAGCTTTATCTACAGGAGTAAGAGATTGATCTTCAAGAGGAGTGTATGTTTTAATATCTTTTACAGAAGTTAATTTATCTTTTTTGTTGAAAATAGAATCTCCTAATTTTGCTAAGTTATATCCAATTTTTTTACCTAATTTGTAAGCTCCTCTTTCTTCAAGATCTTTTTTTCTTAATACATTCTTTCCTCTATCAACAGTACTTGCCAATTCCCAACCAATTTTTCTACCTAATTCATAAGTTTTACTATCTTCATTAGTTTTGAATAAATTTCCTATCTTTTGGAAATATTTTGTTTTTTCTAATTTAGATTTTTTTTGAGAATCTTCATCAACAGAATCTATTACTTTATTTTCTAAACCATTTAATTTATCTTTTTCAAGTTTTTTTGCTTTTTCTTCAGTAATTCCTCCGTATAAATCATTAATTTTTTCATTTAATTCATAATTTTCATCAATTGAACCCATTAAACTATTATACAATTGGAAGTTATTCATTTCATTCAATTCTTCTTGTAATCTTGATTTATTTACTTCTGGAAATTTAGTTATTGTTTTTCCATTTTGATCAGAAATAAATTTATAAATATTTTGAGAATGTTTTAAGTTTAAATCTGTTGATACTTCCAATTCTGTATAAAGATCTTGTAATTCTTTACTTGGAACATATTTTTCTTCTTTTATTTCTATAGGGGAATTTAAGATAGCTTTTGCTTCATCTCTTATTGCTTGATATTTATCTTTTGTTATCATGTTATAATAGTATATCTTGAACTATATAAACCTTTCGCTTTTGTAATTACTAGAGAAGAGTTACTAATTTAATACATATTTTTATAAAATTAGTTTTGTTAATTATTTTATGGATGTGATGGGGTTTTTAGGAGGATTTGATTTAAATATATTATTTTATGGTGTGGCGTTTTTAATAGTTTTTTTTGGTTCGAGATTTATTCTTAACAAAAGTGTGTTCAAG
This sequence comes from Nanobdellota archaeon, assembly GCA_034722215.1. Lineage (GTDB taxonomy): Archaea > Nanobdellota > Nanobdellia > Pacearchaeales > GW2011-AR1 > GW2011-AR1. Next base: position 6,055 of record JAYENS010000055.1, on the reverse strand, counting down.
AAAACTCCTGTTGTGGGAGCTGTCTTGGGAGCAATAATTGCTTTATTTGTTCTTTATGGTTTATATCAAATGAATTTGGATTTTAGATTTGGGATAGATGAAAATATTATTCATATAATTTATACTATAGCGCTCTTGATATTTACAGTGTTTTTAATGTGGAAATGGGGGTTACATGCTGTGTTTATGATTTATGGATTGATACTTATTTTATTAGGAGCATTTGAGATAGTTTACCAAGCTGAAGTTTCAATTATCTTTGGGATTATTTTATTTTTATTAGGATTATTAATGTGGTGGAGAAAGAGAAGGAAGGAAAAAGATGATCCAGATAATTCAGATAATCCAGATGAAAGGAAAGATAAAAGAGATCGTAAACCTAAAAAAATTCCTGAAGGAAAATATAATTTAAGTGTTTCAATCAAAGGTAAAGGTAATTCTTCTCCAAGTCCTGGGAATCATGTGTATAAAGAAGGTAAGAAAGTGAGTATAAAAGCTAAATCAGGAAAATTTAAACATATGATTTTAGATAGACGAACTATTTCTAAAAGTAAAGTTAAAATTAGAATGAATCAAAACCATCAAATTATTTTGGTATTTGAAGAAAAAGGTAAAAGAGATGATCCAGAAAATAAAAAAAGAGCTCCTAGAAATCCAGGGGAAGCTTCCTTAGATGTTATTGTAGGTCGATCTTTTGTAAAAAATGGAAGTACTACTTTAGATTTGAGAAATGCTAATGAATTTATTATTTATGTAAAGAATGGAGGAACTGGAGGAAGTTTGGGGTGGAGAGCTTCTTCTCATAAGGAATTAAGTATTTCTAAAGCTCATGGTAAATTACCTAAAGGCAAAACTCAAGCAATAAAAGTTATAGTTAAAAATAGAACAGGTAGAAAAAATCCAGCTGTAATAATTAATGGTAGAGGTGGCGGAAGAAGAAGTGGAAGAGCTACTCGTGGAAGAGTTATAATTTATTTTAAAGTTAGCTAAAATTATTTTTTCAATCCAAAATCCTTTAGAGGATTTGTGTTTTTGGCATTGTAACCTTTTGCTGCATCTTTAATTCCTGTATAAGCCATTGAACCATGTGTTGCTAAATCGATTAATTGAGTAAAATCTCCTTTTCCAATTTGATATAAATCTAATATTGATTGGCATCCGTAATAAATTCCAGCTAATAAATTTGTGTTTCTATTAACCCAATTATTTGGTTTATCAATTAAATCTGAAACAAAATTTATTCCTCCTAATGCTAGAGCTCCACCTAAACTTCCAATATCATGCTCTTTTATAATATTCTCAACCCCTTCCACTTTATCTAAAAGATCTTTTTTAGAGGAGAAATTAAGTAAAGCTCTAGTTACAAAGTTTGCTCCTTGAATCTTATAATTTAAGCTTCTCTCTTTTAAATTTTGTTTTACTGTCATGATAAAGTAATAATTTTATACTTTATAAGTTTTTCTATCTGTTGTTTCTTTAGAATAGTACTTTCAAAACCATTTATCAATTGTCTTCTGATTTCGTTGTTTTTTTATATCTTCTAATTTATCAAGTTGCTTTTGAATTCTTTCTTGTGAAAAACCGTGTTTTTTTATTAGTAATTCTTTGACTTTTTCTGGAGTAGGTTCTGGAAATTTAATATCAAAAACTTTCACTTCAGGATTCTTAAATAATTCAAATATCTCTTTCCAATTAAATTGATCCTTTTCATCCATTTTTTTTATCTTTTCTTCAACTGATTTAAAAATCTTTTCTGGGGTTTGAAATTCCTTAACAATTTGTAAAGCTTTTTTTTGTCCAATTCTAAAGATTCCTTTAGGATTGTAATCTGTTCCAACTAAAATAGCTAAACAGATTAATTGATCTCTATTAATTTCCAATTCATCTAATAAATCTTGAAGGATTATTTTTTCTGGTTTAATTTCTTGATATCCTGAAGAAGTTTTTCTTTTTCTTGAAACTGTTAAGTTTCTTATTAAAATAGGAGTTCCAAAAATTAGAGAATCATAATCTTGACTTATAATTCCTTCTGCTTTTTTTAGTGATGCCAAATAAGCTCCTTGTGCTTCTCCTTCTGAGGGTGCCTGAATCACACAAACTCCAAGAGCTTCAAGCAATTCTTTTGCTTCTACAATCATTTCATCTTCTAATCTTATTGATTGAGAAGAATATTTTCTCATGTTTTCAATATCTTCTGAATCTTTTGCTGCTTCGTATTTTTCTTTTGCTTTATCTCTTGCTTCTCCTCTTATTTTATGAATTTTTCCTTTTAATTCTGGAGCTTTTCCATCAAATACATAAATTAGTTTTACACCTTCTGTTAAAAGAGCTATTGTTCTATAAAGAATTCCTGATAGATGAGAAGTTATATATCCTTTTTCATCCATTAAAGGAGAACCATCTGCTTGCCGGATTGTTGATAAAAATTGATAAATTGTGTTAAAAGCGTCTACACAGAGTGTTTGATTTTTGAAATCTTTAATTTTACATTCTTTTTTTGAAACAATCTCACGTATATTTAATCCCATAAAATAATAGAGAAAATGACGTTTAAAATCTTTTGTTAAAGAAAGTGCGCTTGTACTTTTTTAGGAATTTGTTTATTTTGTAAATTTTCAAATTGATTTCTTATTTGTTGTTCATATGGAAAATTAGGTATTCTTGAAATTTTTTTTCTTGAAACCAAATCTGAATAATTCTTATGAAATTGATCTAATCCTAAAACCATATGTTCTATAATAAATTTTTTAAAATCTTTTTTAAAATTAGGATTTTTTTTGGTCCATCTTCCTCTTACAAGATATACTTTTTCCCAATTAGTTAAAGCTTCTAAAAATTCTATTGGAAGTTCACCAGTACTTCTAATTCCATAATTAACTCGTTTTAAAGGAGTGGCAGTTCTTCTTGCTGAATATGTTAATATTTTTAAAAAATTTTCTTCTTGAGGAGAAAGTTTTTTTCCTTTGTTAATGTTTTGAGTTATTTCTTTCATTAAATTTTCTCTACTTGGAGGTAAGAATTTATAGATTTCTTTAGGATTAATATGAGGTTTTGTAAATGCTTGATAAATTGTATTTTTTAAATATTCAACTGATTCAAGCCGATTTATTAAATTCTTAGAATCTTTTTTTCTAAGAGCATCTATTTGTTCTTCAAACATCTCCTTTTTGGATATTTCATCAGTATATTCAGCTAAAGCATGTCCTAATAAACCTGTATCTACTTCTTCTCCAAGATTAGGATTATACTTGTTAATCATATTTGAAATCTCTCTTATATCTCTTCCTTGAAGAAACATTTCATAAAATCTTGAATTATTTGTTCTTTCTATTTGATCAATATTTACCATGTTATTTGTAAGTAGTAACAATATATAAATCTTTTGATTTATATTTACTGATTAATCTTATAAAACTCTCTATCTTATTAATTTTATGGAAACAGATTTTATGCCTATTGATTATGATTATTTTGATTATAATGGAAGAAATTATCTAAAAATTTATGGGAGAAATGAGGAAGGAAAGAGAATTTGTTTGATTGATAGTTTTGAACCTTATTTATGGGCTGTACTGAAAGAAGGGATTAGTATTAAAAAGATTTCTAAATTAGTTGAAAAAATAAAAAAAATTGAATTAGATTCTAAAGGAAGACATACAAAAGTTGAGAAAGTTGAAATTAAAGATATGAATTTTTTAGGAAAAAAAGTAAAAGCTTTGAAAATTTTTGCTACAAATTATAAAGATCTACATGAAATTGCAAATCTTTTAGATTATCCTGAAGTAAATAAACGAAGAGGTTATGATATTGGAATTGTTACTAATTATATTATTAATAAAAAATTAAATCCCTTACAAAAATATAAAATTTCTGGAGAAATTTTGACTGATTTAGAAATTGGAGGAATTCAAAATATTCTAGATGTTGATTTTGTATTGAAACTAGTTTCTCATAAAGAGATTATACAACTTAAAAAATCTAGGAACAGTGATGAATTCCCTAAAACCCTGAATTCTAAAGGATTAAATGTTTTGGCTTATGATCTTGAAACAGACTCTTTAAAACCAGAAAATGGAGAAATTTTAATGATTTCTTTAGTTGGAAAGAATTTTAAAAAAGTAATAACTTGGAAAAAATCTAAAACAAATAAAAAATATGTTGAATTTGTTAAAGATGAAATAGAATTAATTGAAAGATTTAAAGAGCATTTGAAAGAACAAACTCCTGATGTTTTAGTAGGTTATAATTCTGATTATTTTGATTTAATGTTTTTAAAAGAGAGAGCAAAAAAATTAAAAATAAAATTAAATATTGGAGTAGATTCAAGCGAGGCTTCTGTTTCTCGAGGGGTTGCAGTGATTGGAAGAATTTCTGGAATTGTTCATGTTGATTTATTGAGATTTATTAGAACAACTTATTCCCAATATATGCAATCAGAAACACTATCTTTAAATGAAGTTTCAAAAGAATTTTTAGGAGATACTAAAAAAGATTTTAAGATAAAACATTCTTCTGAAATAGAAAAAGAGGGGTGGAATGATTATTATGAATATAATTTACATGATTCTGTTTTGACTTATCAATTATTTGAAAAATTTTGGCCTGATATGTTGGAATTTTCTAGGATTATAAAAGAACCTTTGTTTGAAATTTCTAGAAATGGATTATCTAAACAAATTGAATCTTATATTTTACATAATTTAGAAAAATATAATGAAATTCCTGAGAAACGACCTGGAAAAAATGAAAGTCTTTCTCGACGGGAAAAAGGAAGTGTTGAAGGGGCTTTTGTTTTTGAACCTAAACCGGGTTTGTATGAAGATTTAGCAATGTTTGATTTTACTTCAATGCATACAAGTATTATTATTTCTCATAATATTTCAAAAGCAACTTTGTGTGAAAAAGAAAAAAATTGTTATAAATCTCCTGAAATTAATATAGAAGGGAAGAATAAAACATTTTATTTTAAAAAAGAATCTGGTTTTTTTCCACTTTTATTAAAAGATATTTTTGATAAACGAAAACAGTATAAAGATGAATATAAAAAAAATCCAAATGTGATTACAAAAGCAAGGAGTAATGCTTTTAAATTATTATCAGCATCGGCACATGGATATATTGGTTTTTTTGGAGCAAGATATTATTCTTGGGAAGCTTCTTCTTCTATCCTTGCGTTTGTTAGAAAATATAATAAAGAAATAATTAAAAAAATTGAGGAAGCAGGGCACGAAGTTATTTATGGAGATACTGATTCAGTTGCATTTACTAAAAATAAAAAGAGTAAAAAAGAAATTAAAAATCTTTTAAATAATTTGAATAATGATTTACCAGGAGTTATGCATTTAGAGTTGGAGAATTTTTTTAAAAGAGGTCTTTGGGTTACAACGCGTTCTGGGGAAACAGGTGCTAAGAAAAAGTATGCTTTAATTGATGATAAAGGAATTTTAAAAATTCGTGGTTTTGAAACTGTTCGTAGAGATTGGTGTGGTTTAGCAAGGAAAACTCAGGATAAAATTATTAGATTAATTTTAAAAGATGGAAATGAAAAAAAGGCATTAGAATATGTAAAGAAAATTGTTAAAAATTTGAAAGAAAGAAAAATTTCTAAGGAAGAACTTTTTGTTAAATCTCAATTAAAGAAACCAATTTCAGAGTATAAATCTATTTCTCCTCATGTTGTAGCTGCAATGAAAATGAAAGAAAGGGAAATGCCTATTGATGTTGGAACTTTTATTGAATATTATATTGGAGAATCTAATTCAAAAAAGAAATTAGTTCGTGAAGGTGTTTGTCTTTCTGATGAAGATGTTAAATATGATATTGATTATTATTTAGATAAACAGATTTTACCTTCTGTTGAAAATATCTTTCATGTTTTTAATATTGAAATTGTTGATATTATTAAAGGAAATAAACAAGATAAATTAGGTAAGTGGTTCTAAGCGAAAGAATCCGTTGGTTCTTTCGTGCTCTTTCCTCTAAGTAGGAACGGTCGTTTCTTATTGAGCCCTTTTATGAAACGACAAAATAATAATTATGTTACTATTTAGTAATT
>JAYENS010000054.1:3783-25503 GCA_034722215.1 Nanobdellota archaeon | reverse complement strand
CTCGGGTCAAGCAACAACAGTTATGAGGAAATTCCCTGCAGGATTTTTCCAAATTTTTTCTTTCAGAAAAAACTCACGAGGTCATTACATTCCGCTCGTGCCCTTTGGGTATCATAACCAAATGTTATACGCAATTCACTTTGCCCTGCCTAACGACGAAACCATTATAAAGATTTAATTTCTTATTATTATTAACATGCCTAAAGAACAATTATATAAAAAATATGCCAAGTTCTATGACAAGGTATATTCAAAGAAAAAATACGATACTGAAGTTAAGTTCATCAATTCAGTTGTAAAAAATTTCAAAGTCAAAGGAAAAAATTTGCTCGATATGGCTTGTGGAACTGGAACTCATGCTAAAAAGTTTGTAGATGATGGATTCCAAGTTACTGGAGTTGATGTAAATTCTAAAATGTTAAAACTTGCAAAAAAGAAAACTAAGAAAGCAAGTTTTGTTGAAGGGTCAATGCAATCTTTCAAATCAAAGAAAAAATTTGATGTTATTACCTGTCTGTTTACAGCAATAAATTACAACAAAAACATTTCAGAATTAAAAAGCACCATCAAGAATTTTTCTAATCTTCTGAATAAAGGTGGAATTGTTATTTTTGATTTAGGTTTAATCAAAGGAAAAGAAGACAAAAAAACTGGTGCTTTTATTGATACATATTCAGAAGATAATTTACAGATTGCAAGAATTAGCCAGTGGAATCCATCAAGAGACAATCCTGATATTTACAACGCAAATTTTTTAATGTTTATTAAAGATAAAGGAAAAGTTGACTTTGAAATTGATGAACACGAACTTGGCATATTTTCAGTTGAAGAAATTAAATCAATAATGGAAAAGAATGGTTTCGCCGTTAAAGTTTATGACGATTTCTCATTGAAAAAATATACTAAGAAATCTAAAAGACCTATATTTGTTGGGCAGAAGTAACGGCAGGGCAAAATAAACTTGCTCACTATCGTTCGCCCCACGCTGCGCTTTCCTCCCTTTGGTCGTCAGGTCATATAACAAGGGATAAAAGGAAAATCCCTTGCAGGAATTTTCCCAAATCCTCGCCATCTCTGAAAAAATTCTCAGCTCTGTTTCACGAGAAGAATTTTTTCGAGGGCTTCGGACTTTCCTTAATCGCGATGTTGAATGAAATAATTTTTCTCGACAGTCTTTGACTATCTATTATTCCTTTTAGTCACCTTATCAATTTTACCATCTTTTAACCTATAAACAGTTTGTGCATGTTTTTTTGCAAGATCAGCATCATGAGTTACCATAATTATTGTTTTACCTTTTTTATTTAAAGTCTTTAAAAAATTCAAAACATTCTCACCTGTTTTGGTATCTAAATTTCCAGTAGGCTCATCAGCAAGAATAACTTCAGGATCATTTGCCAAACTTCTAGCAATCGCAACTCTCTGTCTCTGCCCTCCGGAAAGTTCATTTGGATAATGCTCTCCTCTATCCCCTAATTCAACTAATCTCAAAAGTTTTTCAGCAATTTGTTCTCTTTCATAAATATCAATTCCCTGAAACATCATTGGAATCATAACATTTTCTTTAGCAGTTAAATTAGGAATTAAATTAAAACTCTGAAAAATAAAACCAATTTTTCGGCCACGAACCTGCGCTAAATCAGATTCTGAAAAATTCAAAATATCTTCTCCATCTAAAAAAATATCTCCTTTAGTCGGAACATCCAAACTTCCAACAAGATTCATTGCAGTTGATTTTCCAGAACCAGAAGGCCCCATAATTGCAACAAACTCTCCTTTCTTAACCTTAATAGAAATTCCATCTACAGCTTTTACAATATTTTCTCCCATATAATAATGCTTGTAAACATCTTTCAACTCAATAATAAACTCCTCTTTTTTTACCATAAACAAAATACACTTAGAAGTTATTTAAAGATATTGAAATTTTTTTGAATTCTCAAACTTCTTGGACATTCAAATAAAATTAAGGCGGGTTGCTGAACTTTAGTTCAGCTTCTAGAAGGGATTAGAATTCAAAAAAATAAAGTTAAATTTGATTGTTATAGAAAACTATAAAAATGGACAAGTGTTCATTAAATTGGACATTAATATGGATAAAATATTAACATTATTTATAAAAGAACCAGAAAGAGAATTTCATGTTAGAGAAATCGCTAAAATACTAAAAAGATCTCCTACAACAATTTCAAAATATCTTAAAGAATATAAAAATATCCTCCTTTCAAAAAATAAATTAAATCATCTCATTTTCAAAGCAAATACAGAATCAACTAAATTTAAACAATTAAAATTAAATTATAATCTTAATATTCTTCATGAATCTGGTTTAGTAAATTATCTTTCAAAAGAATTCAATCACCCTTCTGCAATTATTTTATTTGGAAGTTTTGCAAAAGCAGAAAATAATTCAAATAGTGATATAGATTTATTATTAATAAGTTCAAAAAAACAAGAACCAAATCTAAAAAAATTTGAAAAAAAAATAGGACATAAAATACAATTATTTATTCATTCAGAAAAAGAATTAGAAAAATTAAAAATTAAAAATAAAGAATTATTCAATAATTGGATTAATGGAATTGTAATTCAAGGATATTTTGAAGTGTTAAAATGAAGTTTGAAGATTTTATTAAACAAGGAAAAGTAAGAAAAGCAACACCAGATATCTTAATGTCAAAATCAATTATAGAAAACACTTCTAAAGATTTAAAATTCTTAGAACAAATAAAAATAACAGAATTATCAAAAAGAAAAATAGTTTCAAATTATTATGATTCATTAAGAAGTTTATTGGAGGCAATATCCTTACTAAAAGGATATAAAATTTATTCTCACGAAGCATTTACATACTTTCTAAAAGAAAAATTAAATCAAGAAATTCTTTCATTAAAATTTGATAGATTTAGAAAAATCAGAAATGGTTTAAATTATTACGGAAAATCAATTGAATTAGAAGAAGCAAAAGATATTATCCTAGAAATGAAAAAAGTAATTAAAAAAATAAAAGAATTATTATAAAAGTTCCTTAAATTTGATTGTTATAAATATTAAAGTAAATTATAAATTCTATTTGTTTTAAATTGTTCTTCTAATTTTAAAGGTAATCCTACTTTTAATTCAACTCCTTTAATCTTAAGAAAATAAGGAATAAAATTATTTTTTGAAAAAGGATTTGAAATATCTAATAAATACCCTTCATTTTTTTCTTAATCATATTATAAGAATGCATTTCAACTCCTAAGTCAATGTTATCTGTTGCAGATCCATTAATTATTAATTGATTGTCTAAGTCTTTTGAATTCCTTAAAAGAAGGAACGTAGCGAGTAATTTTTCCATGCATTCTCCAACACAATTCTTATAAGCTTCAGAAAAAGAAATATTTTTTTTATCTCCAAACATTTCTTTTATTTCTTTCATTTTTCCAAAAAATGAATTATAAACTGCTTGAAAATCAAAGTTTTCTTTGTCCTTATTTATATTATCGACACAATCAAGAAAATTAATAAAATAGGACAAACCATGACCTTTAACTAAAATATCTCCTTCTTTAATTTCTTGTATAAAATCTAAACTAGGATTTCTTTTTTTAAAAAAATTATAATTTTCTAAAAATTTATCAAAGGTAATTATTTGATTTATTATAAAAATATATAGAAATCTCCTTATTTAAATCTCTCTATTTGTAATCACTAAACAATAACACTATTATCAACGATTACGAATAAAATCTCTAAGAAGTTTCACAACTTCTCTTTTCTTACTTGGAATAAAATTAATAGAACCAGCATTTTTATGCCCCCCACCATTCACAAAAGCATTTGGTAATTTTTCATTCAAAAGATTCAATAATTCATGAACTGAAAAATTTGCTTTGTCTGTAGCTCTTAAAGTAATTGCAGTATTCATAATTCCTGCAGTAACCAAACCAATATCTCCTTTCTCTTTCAAAAAATCATCATGAATCAAACTAACAGATCTACCAGGTTTAGGAAAAAATCCAAATCCAGGAAAACTCTCTTCAATTGCAATAAATTGAAAAATTGTATTTCCTAACTTGTCATGTTCAGCACCAACTTTTCCAATTGCCAATCCTTTTCTATCTAATTCTCTAATATAAGGAGCCATTAAATTAACCAACTGTCTTTGCTTTTCTCTAGGCTGTCCAAAAAGAACTTCAATATATTCTCGAACTTCCATAAAACGAACCTTTGCAGAAACATAATCAATCACTAAAGCAATATCAGAAAGTAACTCTTTAGAATAACCTTCATTTTCTGCGATTCTCAAATAAGCATTCATTGTTTCAGGATTCATCAATTCAATTTTATCTGCAAAACCAGCCATCGCAGGAATTTGTAAAATATTCTCAACCTTAGGATTTACAAAACGCGCAAGTTCTGCACAAAGCATTCCTGCTGAAAAACTAGAACCATCTTCTGCAACTAAAAACGGATTAATATGAGTTAAAACTTCTGCAGAAATAACATCTTTATCAAACCCGTGATGATCAACCACAATAAAATCCGCCCCATGAATTTTACCTTGCTTAATAGCCATCAAATCTTCTGGCGAAGAACCATTATCAGCAATAATAATCAAAGGCATTTTATTTGAAAATTTTGCAACATTTCTTAATGAATTTGCAGTATCTCTAATTGAATCATCAACTTCATAAAAAGGAGCTTGACACGGAGCACGCGAATAATATTCCCAAGCCGATTTCCTTGAACCATGATAATTTTGAATCAAAGGTAAAATAGCTCTTTCCAAAGCAAAACCAGAAGAATACCCATCAGCGTCGTTGTGATGCCTTATAATTATTGGTCTATCTTGAAAAATTGCTAACCTAATTTGAGTAGCAGCTTGAACAAATCTTTCTTTTAATTTTTCTAAAATAATATCTTGAACTAAAAATTTAGGAGGTTCAACTTTTGCTTTATCAAACTGAATTTTTTCCATATCTTTAATAAAAATTTCTTTTTGTTGTTCATCTAATTTATCCATACGAGAAATTTCTCCTTCTATATCTCCATGAAATTCTCCAATTGCAATTGTTGCTTTAACAAAATCCCCTTCTTCAATTTCCGGATAAGATCTCTCACCAGGTTTTAAAAATCCTTTAATAGACATACTTCCTGTTCCATCAGAAACAACAAAAATTGTTGGCCCACCTGTTTGTGCAATTTTATTAACAATTCCTTTAACAATAACTTTACTCTTTTGTCTCAAACTAATTTCTTCAATCAACACCTCTCTAAATATAGAAGCCGGTTTATTTGAATTCTTATATTTTTTATGTGCAGAACTATTGTATTTCTTTGCACCTTTTTTGTTTTTCATAAAACTAAATAACCAAAACCTATTAAAAAGCTTTGCATATGCTTCAAAATTAATTTTATTTCCACATTCTTCTCAACAAAAAACCTTATAAACACACAGAAATAATCTATCTTATGGCATTTAAAATAAACATTGGAGACAAATCAGGAAAGACCTATAAATTAGAATCAGAAGCTCCAGCACTAATTGATAAAGAAATTAAAACAATTATTCAAGGTGAAGATGTTTCACAAGATTTAGAAGGTTATGAATTTGAAATTTCAGGCGCTTCAGACAAATCAGGTTTTCCTGCTTTAGACACTGTTGAAGGAATTGGATTAAAAAGAGTTTTATTAAAATATGGAAAAGGTATGAAAAAAAGACCAAAATACGAAGGAAAATTAAAAAGATCAAACAATAAACCAAAAGGATTAAGATTAAGAAAAGGAATTAGAGGAAAAATTATTTCTTCTGAAATTTCTCAAATTAATTTAAAAGTTCTAAAAGTTGGAAAGAAAAGTTTAGAAGAAATTTTTAATCCTAAGACAGAGAAAGTAAAGGAAGAAAAGAAATAAAATGGGAAACTCAATAAAAGACAAATTTACTGAAAGAGAAAAACCTTTTAATGAATTTGATGAAAATGGAAATCTAAAACCTCTTTATGAAAATCCTCCTAATTATGATTTTAATTCAATTTATGATGCAAGGGATTAAAACCCAACAATTCTTAAAAACACATTCATTCTAATTAATTCATGACAATTGAACAACCTTTAGCATACAGACTAAGACCAAAAACTTTAGATGAATTTTCAGGACAAAAACATTTAGTAGGAAAAGAAAAATCACTAAGAATTATTTTAGAATCAGGGAAAATACCAACTTCAATGATTTTCTGGGGACCGCCTGGTTGTGGAAAAACAACCCTGGCAAGATTAATTTCAAAAATAACAGATTCAGAATTCATAGAACTCTCAGCAGTGAATGCAAAAAAAGAAGACGTGAAAAAAGCAATCAACTCTGCAAAACTTTTCCATAAAAAAACAATTTTATTCTTAGATGAAATTCATAGATTCAATAAAGCTCAACAAGACTTTCTTTTACCTTTTGTAGAAAACGGAACAATTCTATTAATAGGAGCAACAACTGAAAATCCTTCTTTTGAAATTATCTCAGCTTTACTATCTCGTTCAAGAGTTTTTGTTTTAAACGAATTAATAGAAAAAGATTTAATAGAAATAATTAACAGAGCAATTATTCATAAAAAAGGTTTTAACAACAAATTAATAATTTCAGAAACAAACAAGAAACTAGTTGCACAGCTTTCAAACGGCGATGCAAGAAACGCTTTAAATATTTTAGAAATTGCTTCCTCCATTTCAAAAGGAGAAATCACAAAAGAAATAATTCAAAACTCAATTCAAAAATTCCTAAGATATGATAAAGATGGAGAAGAACATCATAATATTATTTCAGCAGTTCACAAATCAATGCGAGATTCAGATGTTCAAGGTTCTATTTATTGGACAATGAGGATGATTGAAGCTGGAGAAGATCCAAAATACATAATTCGTAGAATGATTCGTTTTGCTTCAGAAGACATCGGCAACGCCGACCCTCAAGCATTACAAATTGCAACAGCTACAAAACAAGCAGTAGAATTCATGGGTTACCCCGAATGCAACACAGCTCTAATTCAAACAGCAATTTATCTAGCACAAGCACCAAAATCAAACAAGGTTTATACAGCAGTTCTAAAAGCAAAAAAAATAATAAAACAAACAGGAAACCTAGGTGTTCCTCTTCACTTAAGAAATCCAGAGACAAAATTAATGAAAGATTTAGGCTATGGAAAAGATTACAAATATTTTCACGACGACCCAACAGCCAAAGATCAACAACATTTACCAGATGAAATAAAAGATGTTAAGTTTTATGAAGAATAATTCTTATTAAAATATTCTCTTATCTTTATTGCAACTTTTTTAGTAGATTTTATATCTTTTTTAAAAATTAAATTTTCCTTTGAATATTTCCAAACACAAAATCTTAAAAACATCTTCTACACAATATTTCTATGACAAATGAAAATCTTCCAGAAATTAACATAGGGGTTGTAGGGCACATTGACCATGGTAAAACAACTTTACTATCCCAATTAACAGGAAAATTCGCAGATACTCATTCTGAAGAATTAAAACGAGGAATTACTATTAAACTAGGTTACGCAGAAATAATCATTTCTAAATCAGAAAAATACAATATAAAATCAGAAGGAAAACCAATAAGATATGTTTCTTTTATTGACGCCCCAGGACACGAAATGCTTATGGCAACAATGATTTCAGGAGCAGCTATAATGGATGCTGCAATTTTAGTTATAGCAGCAAACGAAGGAATTCAACCCCAAACAAAAGAACACCTAATGGCATTACAAGCCAAAAAAATCAAAAACATAATTATAGTACAAAACAAAATAGATTTGGTAACAAAAGAAAAAGCTCTAGAAAATTACAAAACAATTAAAGAATTTATAAAAAACACTATTGCTGAAAATTCTCCAATAATTCCAATCTCTGCTCAACAAAACGTAAACATAGAAAAACTTTTACAAGCACTTTGCAAAGTTGAAATCCCAAAAAGAAATCCAAAAGACAATCCAATTTTTTTGATCGCAAGAAGTTTTGACATTAATAAACCAGGAACGAAAATTTCAAATCTCAAAGGAGGAGTCTTAGGAGGAATCCTAAAACAAGGAACATTAAAACAAGGAGAAGAAATTGAAATTAAACCAGGATTAAGTAAAAAGAAAAACAATCAATACTTTTACAAAACACTAACTACAAAAATTCTATCAATTCATAAAGGAAAAAATGAAGTAAAAGAAATCGGCCCAGGTGCAAGTATCTCTATTGAAACAGAATTAGATCCATTCATTACAAAAGCAGATTCACTAACAGGTTCAGTAGCTTCAACAAAAGGAAGCCTACCTAAAATCGCAAATTCAATAAAAATCAAAACAGAACTTTTCAAAAAAGTTTTAGGAGAAAAAGAACAAAAACAAGTTGAACAACTTAAAACAAAAGAAATGTTAATGCTTTCAGTTAACACAACAATTTCTGTTGGAATAGTTGAAAAAATCTCAAAAAATGAAATTGAAATGAGCTTAAATATTCCAGTTGTAGCAATCAAAGGCGACAATATAGGAATTGCTAGAAGAATCAATAATCACTGGAGATTAATTGGTTTTGGTGAAATAATTTAATTACAATAAATTTTTAGAATTATAAAGATAAGATTTCTTAGTTTGAGGTTTTATATCCTCTAGAATTTATCTCCAATTTCATAATGAGTTTTACCTCAAGAAATGAAAAAATATCATAGAAGCAGATCACCTCATTTATAAAAAACTACTTAACAGACAGAATTAGATTACAGTTTGCTAAAAAAATAACTCTTCGAAGGTCTTAACATCCGTTTAACGGTTCACTCACCTTGCAGGTTTTTCCAAAATTTTTTGCTACGCAAAACTTCGTTAAACTAATTGTTAAGGTCAATTTTCCTTTTGTCTCCAACAACATTTTACCGTCGTAGATTCCCGAATTTTTTTAACATCCTCTCCGCAAGGAGATACAAAGATTTCCATCAGTTGAGCTTAGTCTTTAAATTTTTTGAAAAATAACAACATAAACAACTCTTCAATAACCACAAATCTTTATAATCTTATTACTTTTATTCTCACAATGACACAATATTCACACTCAAGATTATCTTCATTTGAACAATGTAAACTTAAATACAAATACAGATACATCGACAAAATAAAACCTACAATAGAAAAAACAATCGAAGCACACCTTGGTTCTTGTGTTCATGACACACTAGAATGGCTATATAAAGAAATTTTACAAAACAATCTCCCAACACTAGATGCTTTAATAGAAAAATACACAAATAAATGGCAACAAGATTACAAAAAAAATTTCCTAATTGTAAAAAAAGAATTCAAAGCAGAAGATTATTTTAATAAAGGTATAAAATTTCTTATTGATTATTATCTAAAACACAAACCATTTCAAGACGGAACTTTAGAATTAGAAAAAAAGATTTTCGTGAAATTAGAACCAAATTATCCTCACACAATTATAGGTTACATCGATCGTCTAGTTTATAATAAGGAAACAGAAGAATATGAAATTCACGATTACAAAACAGCAAAAAACATACCTCCTAAAAATAAAATTGAATCAGATAGACAACTAGCACTTTATTCAATTGCAATAAAACAATTATTTGGAGAAGATAAGAAAATTCTCTTAACTTGGCACTATTTAAGTCATAACAAACGAATCGATTCTCGAAGAACAGATCAACAATTAACACAATTAAAGCAGGATATAATTAATTTAATTAAAGAAATTGAATCCACTACTGAATTTCCCCCAACAAAATCTATTTTATGTAATTGGTGTGAATACCAAGAAATTTGCCCAGTATTCAATAAAGAAATAACTGACAAAGCCAGATTTCTTAGGAAGGATTTAACAAAGGGAAACTTGAAGGGTCCTAATTTTTCAAAACAAAAGATGCCCCAGAATTCCATAATTAAAAGCATACATAATTGCGCCCAAAAAACAGATATTAGAAATGCACCAAGGCCTCAAGATTCAGAAGTCATCTCTAATCTAAGTAGTGAAAAAAAGGATAATTTTAATAAAGAATTCCCCACTGCTTCTAAATATATAAAAAATTAAATCACAATAATCTTTTTAAAGTAATCAAAAATTGTATTCTTATGTTTGAAGAAGAGAAAAATTTTAAAAATTCAAAAGCAAAATTATTAACTAATAAAAAAATATTGGAATATTTTACAAATGTTTTAATTCCAAAATTATCAGATACAAACAATAATTATAAATTTCTAAAAAAGTAAACTCTCTAGAAGAATTTATACAAGAAAAAAATATTATTTCAATTAAAAAAATAGATAAAAAACTAAAAAAATTAAATATTTCCCAAGACCTAAAAGAAATTTTATTATATCATTTAGAAACCATAAGAATTACCGAAAAAGGTAAAATTTATCAAAAATTAAATTCAAACATTTTAGATTTGTACAAACATCAAGGAGAGCAACTAATAATTAAAAATGAAGAACCGCAATATAAAATAAGATTCGAAGAGGTTCAAAAAGGAAAATTCCAAATGATGAGAATTGAAGATTACAAAGGAAATAACTTAATAGATTATTCAGTAGATTTAGGAGAAGAATCTAAAGGCTCCAAAATTTTTGGCTCATTTAAAGAAAAAGCAGGAATTCTTTTCCAAACCTATAACCAAATATTAAAACACTACAATCAAAAATAATCCCTTCAAAAACTTTAAATACACACATGAACTCTATTTCATATGAATTATAATCCCTATCACTTATTTTTTCAAAATTTAGCAAATCCATTAAAAACAAAAATAATCCATTCCCTTAAAAAAAATCCAAAATCTGTTTCAGAATTATCAAAAGAAACAAAAATAGAACAATCAAAACTTTCTCACGCTCTTGCAAACTTAAAAACATGCCATATAGTAATTGTAAACAAAAAAGGAAAAGAAAGAATCTATTCTCTTAATAAAAAAACAATTCTTCCAATTCTAAAAATAATTGATAATCACAAAATAAATTTTTGTTTAAAATGCACAAAATGAAAATTTACTTAGATAACGCAGCCACAACAAAAGTCGACGATAAAGTCTTAAAAGCAATGCTTCCTTATTTTACAAAAGAATACGGAAACGCTTCCTCATTACATATGCAAGGAACAGAAGCAAAAACAGCTTTGGAAAAAGCAAGAAAAATAATTGCAAAAAAAATTAATACAAAATCTTCTGAAATTTATTTTACCTCTGGAGGAACAGAAGCAAATAATTGGGCTCTAAAAGGTTTATTCTGGGAAAATTATCCAAATAAAAACCATATTATAACTACTAAAATAGAACACGATGCGACACTAAACACTTGCAAATGGCTTGAAACCCAAGGAGCAAAAATAACTTATCTTAATGTAGACAAACAAGGTTTTATAGATTTAAAAGAACTAGAAAATTCAATTACTCCAAAAACAATTTTAGTTTCAATTATTCACGGAAACAATGAAATTGGAACAATTCAAGATTTAAAAAAAATAGGAGAAATTTGTAAAAAGAAAAATATATTATTTCACACCGACGCTACACAAAGCTTTACTAAAACAGAACTTAACGTAAAAAAAATGAATTTAAATCTAGTATCCATAAATTCTCACAAAATCCACGGACCAAAAGGAGTTGGAGCACTCTACATAAAAGAAGGAATTAAAATAACTCCTTTAATGCACGGCGGAGGACACGAAAAAAAAGCAAGAAGCGGAACAGAAAATATTTCTGGAATAGTAGGATTTGGAAAAGCAATTGAAATAAAAAATACCCCACACTCAACGTACCTTAATTTGCAAAATAGAGGAACAAAAGATATTGAAAAAATGAAAATTTTAAGAAATAAATTAATCAAGGAAATCTTAGAAAAAATTCCTAATACAAAATTAAATGGCCCTTACCCAACTTTAAATAAAGAGTCATCTCTTCTTGAAGCTAAAAGATTGCCCAATAATATAAACATTTCTTTTAAAAATGTCGAAGGTGAAGCAGTAGGAGGTTATCTTGAAAATCAAGGAATACTTGTTTCAACAGGTTCCGCTTGCATGTCAAATACACTAGCCTCAAGCCACGTCTTAAAAGCAATAGGACTTTCAGATCTCGAACAAAATTCCTCAATAAGATTTAGTTTATCAAAATACACAACAGAAAAAGAAATAAATTATCTAATGAAAAAACTTCCAAACATAATAAAAAAACTAAGGAGGTTAAGCCCATTAATAAAATGAAAATAACAAAAAACACAAATATTTCAAAAGCAATGGAAGAAAAACCAGAATTAGCAGAAGCACTTTTTGAAGCAGGTGTTGGTTGCATGGGTTGCATAATGGCTCACGCAGAAACACTTAAACAAGGTTTAAAAACTCACGGATTTTCTGATAAAAAAATTGAAAAAATAATAAATAAAACAAACAAAAAATAAAATGAGCTTCAATTATTCAAAAAAAGTTATGGAAAATTTTCTTAATCCTAAAAATTTTGGAAAAATTAAAAACCCAGATGCAAGAGGGAAAGCAGGAAGTCCTGCTTGTGGAGATATTATGGAAATGTCTTTACTTGTTGACAAAAAAACAAAAAAAATAAAAGAAATTAAATTCCAAACATTTGGTTGTGCAGCTGCAATTGCAACAACTTCAATCTTAACTCAAATGATAAAAGGAAAAACAATTTCTCAAGCAAAAAAAATAACAATGAAAGATATTGCAAAAAAACTTAAAGGATTGCCTCAAATCAAAATGCACTGTTCTACTTTATCAATTTTAACATTAAAAAAAACAATTGAAAATTATGAAAACAAAAAAGAAAAAAATTAAAAATATTTCTCAAAATTTTTTCATTTTTTCTAACTTGCTTCAGCAAGTATCTTTAGGAAAGGTTTAACAAAGAGTAACTTTAGGTGCCCCTGTTCACCATAATCTATAAAAACCAATATTTAATTCAAATAATATGAAAAACAAAAAAGTTGGAAGCCTAATTTTAGGAATTGGAGTTGCAGTAACAACAATAATTTTAATTTTTAATTATTCTATAAGAAAACTTTCAAATATAGCTTGTAATTACAGAAGTCAATGTATTATGAACTCAACTTTAAACTCTCAATTATTTTTAAGTTTCGCAATTGTAGGAATAATTTTTACAACAGGGTTATACATTATGTTTTCAAAACCAGAAGAAAAGGTAGTTATAAAAAAAATAATTGAAAAACCAAAAAAGAAAAAATTAAATCTTACAGATTTAACAAAAAATGAAAAAAAAGCAATTGAAGAAATTCAAAAAAAGAATGGAATAATTTTCCAAGCAGAATTAAAAGAAAAATTAGAAATTGGAAAAGTTAGTATGACAAGATTATTAAATAAATTAGAATTGAAAGAAATAATTGAAAGAAAGAGAAAGGGCATGAATAACTTAGTTGTATTAAAAGAGTGAAACTAAATACTTAAAAATAACTCCCAAAATATTTATTAATCATCTTTCTTTATTTAAATCATGATCATTGAAAATATCAAAGCAAAAGCCATTAAAGATTCACGAGGCGACAAAACAATTGAGGTTTCAATCAAAACCAATATTGGAAAATTTTCTGCTTCAGCACCTAATGGAAAATCAAAAGGAAAACACGAAGCAAAATCCTACAAAAAATCTCTAGAACAAGATATTGAATCTTTAGAAAAAATCTCAGAATATTTTTCAGATCAACACTTAGAAAAATTTGACGATTTAAAACATATTGAAAGCATAACTAAAGGCCACATAGGAGCAAACACTCTTTTCGCTCTAGAAACAGCAACTTTAAAAGCAATTTCAAAAGAACAAAAAAAAGAGATTTGGCAAATAGTCCAAGATTCAAATAAACTCTTTGATAAAACAAAGAATCCTAAAATTCCTAGATTAGTAGGAAATTGTATTGGAGGAGGATTACATTCTAAATTAGTAAATAATAAAAGACCAGATTTTCAAGAATTTCTTTTAATTCCAAAAACAAATTCAATGATTCAAAATTCAAAAGAAAATCACCAAGCAAAAAATGACACTAAAATAATTTTAAAAAAAAGAGACAAATATTTTCAAGAAAAAACAAACGATGAAAACGCTTGGATGACTTCTTTAAATGATAAAGAAATTTTAGAAATTTTAGAAACAACAAAAATTCCTTTAGGTTTAGACATAGCAGCATCAGGTTTTTACAAAAGAAAAAAATACCGCTATAAAAATCCTCCAATAGATAGAATTGTAGAAAAACAATTAATGTTTTTAATAAATTTAATAAAAAATTTCAAAATATTTTATATAGAAGATCCTTTTGATGAAGAAGATTTTGGAAGCTTTAAAAAATTACTACACTATTCTGCGCACTTCAAAATTAAAAACAAAAAGACAGGAAAATTCCCAAATATTTTAATTGTAGGTGATGATTTAACAGTAACTAATTACAAAAGATTAAAAAAAGCAATTGAAATGAAATCCATCAATGCTATAATTATAAAACCAAATCAAAACGGCTCTTTAATAGATGTGAAAAGAATTGCAGAATTAGCAAATAAAAACAATATTAAAATGATTTTTTCACACCGAAGCGGAGAAACAAACGAATCAATTATTGCAGATTTAGCTTTTGGTTTTCAAGCAGATTTCATAAAATGTGGAATTACAGGAAAAGAAAGAGAAATAAAAATAAATCGAATGATTGAAATTGAAAAAAATTTCATCTAATTCTCGTCCAAAATATTTATAAACTAATTTTATTCTAACTTAATATGTCAACAGAAAAAAAAGAAGAACAAATTGAAGTTCCTGAAAATAAATTAAAAGGAAAAGAATTAAAAAAAGCTGCAGAAGCAGAATCTCTTAATACAACACCAGAGGAAGTACCTTCTATTAAAGATATTGAAAACAAAAAACCACAAACTTCTTTAAAAGATAAAAAGAAAGCACTTCTTGAAAAAGTAAAAAAATTAAAAGACAAAGTAGAAGGTGGAGCAGATACAGCAACTTTAAAAGAAAAAGTTAAAGCGAAAAAAAGAAGTAACATGCTTGTAGATTTGGAAGATTACGTTAAAACAGGTATTTACCTTGGAACAAGAGTTGTTACACCTGATATGAAAAAATATGTTTATAGAAGAAGAGCAGATGGTCTTGCAATTTTTAATACAGATTTAATAGACGAGAAATTAAAAGAAGGAATTGAATATCTTTCTAAATTCAAACCAAAAGATATAATCTTAGTTTGTAAAAGACAATCAGGTTGGAAAACAGCTAAAAAATTTGAAGAAATAACTGGAATAAGAACATTCACTAAAAAATATCCAGCAGGAATTATGACAAATACAAACTTATCAAATTTCTTTGAAACAGAATTAACAATAGTTATGGACCAATGGCTTGATAAAAATGCACTAAAAGACACTCTTGATGTAAAGAAAAATGTTCTAATGGTTTGTGGAACAAACAATTTTTCAAAAGGTGCAAACAAAGTAATCATAGGAAACAACAAAAGCGGAAAATCAATTGGATTAATTTTATACCTTCTTGCAAGAGGATACTTAAAAGCTCAAGGAAAGGACACTTCTCAAATTCCTGATATGGATTGGTGGATTGATGATAGTGAATAAAATTACTTACAAATTATAACTAGTCATACCAACAACTTTTTCCAAAAATAAAACATAAATTATTATTAAAAAATAAATTCATTTCTCTACTTCAAAAAAATTCGAAAAATTATTCTATGAGCAAAGAAAATAAATTATATTTTTCCCTTTGTCGTTTCTATCAAAGACATTTCTAAAAACAATCGTTCACTTCTTCAGGGAGAGTTGTCAGAGAACCATCGGGTTCTTTGAC
The DNA here is from genome assembly GCA_034722215.1 of Nanobdellota archaeon. GTDB lineage: Archaea > Nanobdellota > Nanobdellia > Pacearchaeales > GW2011-AR1 > GW2011-AR1. Next base: position 9,650 of record JAYENS010000054.1, on the reverse strand, counting down.
CGCAAAGTTTATAAATCAAAAATTTCTGAAATAATTAGTTAAGATGATGATTGCCTTAAATAAAATAATGTTAAAACCATTAAGGTATGATGTAAAATAAGCAGTTGTAAAAGACTGTTTTTTCTTCTATGATTAATTATTATATTAAAATGAATTTTTGAAAAAACAAGTTTGTGTTTTTCCAATATATAGCCAATAGTAAGGAGTATGTGTGAAGTGATTTGTTATCTTATGAAACAAATTGCGCAATTAAAATTCTAGTGAATTTTTCATGTTAAAGAATTTGTATCCTCTCAAGGATAAAATTGTTAATTCCAGTTGATCCTGCTGGCGGCTGCGGCTCTTTGATTTGTGTTTAGACATGCAAGTTTATCTGTTTCTTCGGAAATTAGAGAGCAAACTGCTCAGTAACACGTAGCTAACCTACCCTTAAGTCAGAGATACTCTCGGGAAACTGAGGTTAATATCTGATAGGGGACATACCCTGGAATGATTTGTCCTTCAAATTCGAGCTTAAGGAGGGGGCTGCGGTGGATTAGGTTGTTGGCGGGGTAAAAGCCCACCAAGCCATTGATCCATAAGGGCTCTTAGCGGAGAGGCCCTGAGAGGGAATCTGAGACACTATTCCCAGCCCTACGGGGTGCAGCAGTTAAGAATAATCTACAATGCGCGCAAGCGTGATAGTTTGAGTCAGAGTGCGTTCCAATTTGGAATGCTTTTGTGAAATGTAAAAAGTTTCACGAATAAGGACTGGGTAAGACTAGTGCCAGCCGCCGCGGTAATACTAGCGGTCCAAGTCGCAGCCATTTTTATTGGGTCTAAAACATCCGTAGCTTGCTTAATAAGTTCCTTGTGAAATTTTATATCTCAAATGTGAAACGTGCAGGGAGTACTATTAAGCTAGAGACTGGAAGACGTAAAGAGTACGTTTAAAGTAGCGGTAAAATGTGTTAATCTTAAACGGACTAACAATAGCGAAGGCACTTTACGAGGACAGTTCTGACAGTAAGGGATGAAGGCTAGGGGCGCAAAACGGATTAGATACCCGTGTAGTCCTAGCAGTAAACTCTGCACACTAAACATTAGTACCTCCTCGAGAGGTATTGGTGCTGAAGGGAAGCCGAAGAGTGTGCTACCTGGGAAGTATAGTCGCAAGGCTGAAACTTAAAGGAATTGGCGGGGAGACACTACAACGAGTGACGCGTGCGGTTCAATTAGACTTTACACCGTGAATCTCACCAGGAGCGACAGCAGAATGAAGGTCAGTCTAAAGGGCTTACCTGACACGCTGAGAGGAGCTGCATGGCCGACGTCAGCCTGTGCCGTGAGGTGACCTGTTAAATCAGGTAACAGGCAAGACCCGCATCCATATTTACTATGTGTACAATATGGAGATTGCCTTGGTAACAAGGATGAAAGTTCGGGCTACGTTAGGTGAGTACAGCCTGAATCCCCTGGGCGACACGCGCGCGTCAATGGTGGATACAACGAGATGCAACACCGAAAGGTGAAGCTAATCTCTTAAAGTCCATCTTAGTTCAGATCGAGGTTTGTAACTCAGCCTCGTGACGCTGGAATTCGTAGTAATCGTTTGTCACCAACGAACGGTGAATATGTCACTGTCTCTTGCACACACTGCCCGTCAAACCAACCGAGTTTATTTATGATGAAACTTTTCGAAGGAGAATCTTGAGTAGACAAGGTAGGTTAAGTCGTCACAAGGTATCTGTAGGGGAACCTGCAGATGGATCACCTCCTTATTTTTTCTTAGGAAAAAAAATTTATGTTATGCAAGAAAAACACTCAACTGCTTATTCATCTTTTCAGGGGCCTGTTGTCCAATGGTTAAGATACGTCCCTTGCACGGATGAGACCCGTGTTCGATTCACGGCAGGTCCATAGATAACAAGTCAAAATAAATATCACAAATCACATTCAATCCCTTCGGGGAATGATAAACAAAAAGGTTCCAGAGAGTTTCTGGAATCGGATTGAGAGCAAGTTAGTTCAGTTAAATCTGAATACTCCCCTTTGTTAGGAAGTTCATGTTCAATGAAATAAGTAGTGAAAAACAGAAGGTTTGAATATTCTACTAAAAATTTATGCTATTAGATGGATAGCTTGGTTTTGGTTTCGATGAAAGACGTGGCAAGCTGCGATAAGCTTGGGGAAGGTGCATGCAACCTGTGATCCCAAGATTTCTGAATGTCCAGAGATGGACGAATACGCTGGGAATTGAAACATCTTAGTACCGGCAGGAAAAGAAAACAAATGTGATACCCTTATTAGCAGAGAGCGAAAAGGGCATAGGGCAAACTGAATCTACTTTCGAAAGAAAGTTAGAGATGTAGTGAGGATAAGTCTAAAGAATTGAGAAAAAGTTTCCTGGAAAGGAACACCTCAGAGGGTGATAGTCCCGTATTCCAAAATTCTATGATGGAACTTTAAAAGAGTAAGGCGTCTTGAATTAGGCGTCTGAATATGGCTGGATTAACAGCCAACCCTAAATAAAACCAAAGTCCGATAGTGCACTAGTACCGCGAGGGAAAGCTGAAAAGTACTCTTAACAGAGAGTTAAAAGACTTGAAATCTAATAGTTACAGTTAGTTACTGCTCCTAATCATGGGGTTGTAACGTACGTTTCGAAAAACGGGCCAGGGAGTTTATTTTTGTGGCGAGGCTAAACAACTATGTTGTGTAACCAAAGCGAAAGCAAGTATGAAAATGCATTTAGTCACTGAACTAAGACCTGAAGCCGGATGATCTATCTATGAGCAGGCTGAAGTCTTCCGAAAGGAGGATGGAGGGCCGAACCGTTGTTATGGACATGTACTCGGATGACTTGTGGATAGGGGTGAAAAGCTTATCTAATTCGGCAATGGCTGGTTCCTACTGAAATATGCCTTCGTATAGTCTTACTCAGTTTGTTAACGATGTAAAGCACGGATAAAATCTGCAGGGTCTAATGACTACGGGATTTTTTCCAACTCAGAATTTGTTAACTGCGTAAAGTAAGAAACAGGGATAGTATGTAAGATACTATTCCGAGACCCAAACAAGGGAGACCAAAGTTAAGGTCCCAAAATTCATGCTAAGTGTATCAAACAGTGTTTTGAACCCGAGACACTAGGGATGTAAGCTTAGAAGCAGCTACCATTTAAAGAAAGCGTAACAGCTCACCTATTGAGGTTCAGAGCCTGGAAAATGGACGGGGCTAAGCATGATACCGATACTTTGGAGGCATCTTTGAAAAGATGTTCTGGTAAGTAGGCGTAGTTTCTGTGCAGAAGATTTTTCGAGAGAAAGATTGGAACGGAAACTAATGAGAATCCTGGTAATAGTAGGATGTGATATTCTTGAGAACAGAATACGTCGAAAGGGTAAGGTTTCCTTAGCAATGTACGTCAGCTAAGGGTTAGTCAGGACCTAAGTTGTATCTTAACTGAATGCAACGATGGATAGCAGATTAATATTTCTGCACTAATTAGTTCTTATAAATTATAATAGCTTTCGGATAAGCAGGTACTTGAAAGAGTGCTCAAAAAAAGAAGTTTGTGGAGGGTAATCCTAAGATACAAACGAATTTTTAGATTCGCTGCTGACTCCAAGAGCCAGTGAAAAAATTATAATCTTGAACTAATTAACTGTACCCACAACCGACACTGGTGCCCAGGCTTAATAGGCCAAGACGTGTAAGGAAAAATCAATCAAGGGAATTCGGCAAGTTAGTCCTGTATCTTCGGATGAAGGGATGTCTATTTTTGTGTGCTTCTGAAATGTGTATGCATTAATAGATCTCAGTAACAAGGACGGCCCGACTGTTTACCAAAAACGTAGCCAAGTGCTAATCAGAAATGACTTGTATACTTGGTGAGACCTGCCCAGTGGTGGTGTCTAAAACTCTTTTTCAAGGGAGCTAAGGCCCATCAAACGGCGGGGGTAACTATGACCCTCTTAAGGTAGCGTAATGCCTTGTCGTATGAATTGCGACGCGCATGAATGGTTTAACGAGGTTGTTACTGTCCCTGGTTGAAGCCTTCTGAAAATATATTTCCGGTGCAAAGACCGGAGAAGTCTAGTGGGAAGCTAAGACCTTGTGGAACTTTACTGCAACTTGTTGTTGTGATTTTGTGAGAAATGCATAGCATAAGTAGGAGCGTTGAAATCATCATTTCGGTGGTGATGGAGCAAAATTGTAATACTACTCATTTGTTTCAAGATTGCTTACTCTTTATGAAGACAGCAGCAGGCGGGCAGTTTGACTGGGGCGGTGCCCAGCCGAAAAGATATCGGTTGGACCCAAAGATAGACTCACCTAGCTTGGAAATCTAGGGTTGAGTGCGAGGGCAAAAGTCTATCTAACTGTATTTCGAACAGTAAGAAATGCAGATACGAAAGTAGGGCCTAGTGAACCCACGTGCACTTTTAATAGGTGCCGTGTCTGATAGAAAAGTTACCCCAAGGATAATAAGCTGGTCGCTCCCGATAGTCCGTATTGACGGAGCGGTTTGGTATTTCGCTGTCGGCTCTCCCTATCCTGGTTGTGCAGAAGCAACCAAGGGTGTCGGAGTTCACGCATTAAAAGGGATCGTTAGCTGGGTTAAGAACGTCGCGAGACAGTTTGTATGATATCTACTAGATTTGTTATTGTCTGAGTGGAACAAGTTTCTAGTACGAGAGGAACGGAACTTGGGTGCCTCTGGTGAGCAGTTGTGACAAGCAGGCTGCATAGCTACGCACTGTATGGATAAGAGCTGAATGCATCTAAGCTCGAAGCCATTCGCAAAACGAGACAATTAAGGCCGCAGAAAAAGACTGCGTTGATAGAAATCTTATGTAAGATTCGAGCTTCGGCGAGAATTTCAGTATAGATTTACTAAAAGCCTCATTTTAGTTATTTTCAAATTTTCATGTTTTTCACTACTTATTTGTTGTTTTAATTCTAGAATAGTTACAAATAGAAAAATTTATAAAATATAAAACCTATTAAACATCATGAAAAATTTAAGAAAAAAATGGTATTCTGCATTAATATTACTATCCTTAGGAGGCTTATCTTTAATTAGCTTAAATAATTTATTTAAAAATAGAGAAATAAAAAATTCTCTTTATGAAAAAGTATCTCAATATGCAGACATTAATAAAGATTCACTTATCTCCTCTAATGAATGGAAAAAAAGTATATTTTGATCTAGGAAAAAAATATGACTTTCATTCCTCTAATCCAAGAAAAGATTTAAACATTTCAGAGATGGAAATTTATATATCAAATAAAGATATGGAAAAAGGAATGGACCTTTATGAAAAATTTAAAGAAGAAAAAGACATAGAAAAAATTAAAGAAGCTTATAAAAATTGGATGGATTATCACTTCAAATAAGCCTTATATAAAACCTATTAAACATCATGGAAACATTAGAAGTCAAAATTATTGAAGAGTATGAAAAAAAATTGGACAAAAATCCAGATTTAATACATGTTATTAAAAAAGGAAATAAATATTCAATCTATGCTTCAAAAGAATTTTTAGAAGATCCCTTAGCTAAACTACAATTAGGAAATATGGCTATTAACTTTATAGAAAATTCTAAGATAACAGGTTATCCAATTAGTGAAGTTACTTTTAAATATAAATCAAAAGAAAATTAATATGGAAAAAAAAGATTTAAAAAAATTTAATTTAAAAAAAATTATAACCCAAGGAAAAAATATATCTAAGATAGAACTTTTAATTCTAGATGAACATATTAAATCTTTAGAAAGATCCGAATTAAGTGGAAAAGATGAAAATAGAGATTTTCTGATTTATTTAAAATATTCTCAAAAAAAACAACAATATCATTTTGAAATTTATTCTGAAAATTAAT
>JAYENS010000054.1:0-3683 GCA_034722215.1 Nanobdellota archaeon | reverse complement strand
GAACATATTAAATCTTTAGAAAGATCCGAATTAAGTGGAAAAGATGAAAATAGAGATTTTCTGATTTATTTAAAATATTCTCAAAAAAAACAACAATATCATTTTGAAATTTATTCTGAAAATTAATTTTTCACTACAATAATACTTAAAAACAATAAATAATTTTATTTAACATGAAAAAAGAAAATATTCCCTTTGTTACTTTCATCGGAGGCATTTCAAAAAGCAACCCTTACATGCTTAGAGGAAGGAGCGCGAGGAAAACAGGAGATTTCCTCGGATGGAATTAATAGCATTATTATCAACAGGCTCAGGAACTTGGGCACAAGTCTCTGGTTTAATGAATCACGGAGAGTGGGACAAAATTATAATCTTAGGAGATGATTTTGCAAAACAATTTTCACACGAAAAAAATTTTGATTTTATTAAAATAGATTTAAATAATAAATTATTAAATTTGAAAGAAGAAATTCAAAAAAAACTAAAAAACAAATTCTCAGGAATGGAAGTTGCATGTTCAATTGCTTCAGGAAACGGAAAAGAACATATGGCTTTAGTTTCTGCACTAATTGATTTGCCAGTAGGAATTCGTTTTGTTGCTCTTACAAAAGACGGTGTTACTTATATTTAACCTCTACCACAACAATCCTTATAAAACAATTTAACAATTTTTTCTTATGAGTCATAAATCTCGTCTAGCAGAACAAAAAAGAAAACAAAAAGATTCTAAAAGAAATAAATACAAAAACATGAAAGAAAAAGGTCTTCTTGGAAAGATGGAAATAAAAAAATACGCTAGAACAATAAATGATCTTTCTCAGTATAAATTTATTCAAGATTCAAATATTTATAATCAACTTAGAAAAATTCAAAAACCAAACAGAGAAAATTATTATCGTTTAACAAAACTATACAATCTTGTGATGAAAAATAAACAATATAATCCTTGGATTGATCAAAAATTTCAATAATCCTTTTTCTGAATAATTAAGTCATTCTTATTCTTCCCAATTACATAAGCTCTACTTGCCTTATGAGAATCTAATAACTTATACCCTTCACTATTAATCTCTTTTTCTAATTTCTTAATCCATTCTAAAATTTCTTCATGGGTTGGCATTCTATCATAACCTAATCTTTCCCGTGCAAAACCAACACTCATAAATCCCTTAATTTCCACAATAAATGGTTTGGACATTTTAATCAAATCAGCAAATTCAGGAATAAATTCATCTTGCATATTTAAATCACGAACTAAATTAATTCTAAATACACTTCGACTCCCTTTAATTTTCAAAAATAATTTCAAAGTCTTCATTAAATTATCCCAAGCATCTTTTTTCAAACTTCTATGAAAGTTCTCATGTTCTTCTTTATTTGAAGAATTAACAGAAACATACAAACGAGTTGGTAAATTATTTTCCTTAATTAATTTCTCAATCACTTCTGGTTGCAAACCATTTGTAACTAAAAACGAAGTTGCTTTCCTCTTTCTTATTTCATTAATTAATTCTCCAATCTTAGGATACAACGTCGGTTCACCTGTAAGACTTAATGCAAACTGATTTGGAATTTGCGCTTCCTTAAGTTTTTTCTGATTTGCTTTAGATAATTGTTTCTTATCAGAATTAGGATCAATCTTAAAACCAGTTAATAATTTTTGCTGTGCTTTAATTGCCCCTTCTAAAATTTCTTTAGGATTATCTGGATTTGAAATCATTTTATCCTCAGCGTTAGTAATATCTCTCCAACAATGAATACAACGATTATTACAAAATATCGACGGAGTCATCTGACAACATAAATGAGCTTTTATTCCATAAAATTTTTCCTTAAAACACACTCCTTCATCTTTCAAAGATTTTTTAGTCCAATTACAAAGCTGTACAGCTGAATGATTTCCAACAGGCTCATAAGTTTCTTTTCTAACACGTTTTCTACTTCTTGGCATAATTAATTAAAGAAATAAAGAGTTTTTAAAATTTTAGAAAAAATTCAAAAACCAAACATACTCCAAACATAAAAAATCATAATTGCTAAAAGTAAAAACAAGAAAAATTTAGTTAACCATTTAAAAGATTTTTCAGCAAATTTTTTCTTTTTTGTAATTGCTAGAATAGTTAAATAGAAAAATCTCCCCCCATCAAAAATTCCCATTGGAAGCATATTAACTAGGGCTACTGAAAATGAAATCAAAACAAGCCACCATAAAAAATCATAAATATATTGGGCAAATTCAAAATTAGGTTCATAGTAGACATTAGCATCTTTATATTTTGAAAAAAAGTGAGAAAACTTACTCATAAAACCAGTAGGAGTTTTATCTAAAAAAGTAATTCCTAACCAAGCTCCTTCTCCTTCAGGATTTTCTCCCAAAATAATTTCTTGTTTTCTTTCTTCTTCCCCTTCAAAGAGAGTCAATTCAACAATTTCTCCAACAGAATATTTTTCCATCTCACTTGAAAGTTTTTCAATAGAATCAATCCCTTCATTATTAATTTTTAAAATTGCTCCTGTCAAATCATAATTTATTGCAGGAGAATTATAATACAAAGCAACTGCACCACTCTTCGCTGAATAAGCTTTCAACGCAAGATAATTTGTCCCATTAACAATAATTTCATTAAATTCTCCTGAATTTTCTAAATAGCTAAAATCAGTATTATTCCAATTAATTGGAACACCATTTATAGATTCAATAGAATTAATTTCTACAACATTATAAGCATAATCATCATAAACAACTCCTACAGATGAAAAACTTAAAGTAAAAAATATGAACATAAGTAAAACCCCTAACAACGCAGTCAAAACATTTGCAAAAGTTCCAGCAGCCAAAACAGCACGTTGTTTAAAATTAGAAATCTTTTCCATTTTCTTTTCATCTAACTCTACAAAAGCAGCAGGAAAAATAGGAAGAAAATAAAACAAAACTGCCAAACCAGTTGTCTTTGTTTTTACTTTTCCATGTGCAGCAAAAATCCCATGAAAAAATTCATGACTAACTGCAATTACAGCAAGTATTAAAATCCAATGAAAAAAATAAAAATCAGGTAAAAAATTAAGTTTAAACATTTGAGGTAAATACGGAATCAAAGGCATTATTGGAGGAATTTTAACAGCACGAACAACTTCAGGATTTGAAATATAAATCCAAACAATTCTAATAAATAAATAAATCATTCCAGCCATTAAAGCATAACCCATCCAAACAACAAAATGACTCAAAACATTAAACAATCGAGTATATTTTTCACCAACTTTATGAATTAATTTAATACCCCAACTAGTTCTATACATAAATAGTAATCCTTCTCTTTTTATCTCTTTTTTATGTTTAATTAAAAATAAAATCATAAAAATTAAGAAAAGTCCTAACAATATTAAATCAAATATAATAAAATTCATTTTTCCTCTTAGTTAGATAATAGAAAATATGTTTATAAGATTGGTGGTAGATAATTATTTAGAAAAAGAAACAAAAGAGAAAAAATTATTTTTTATAAGTTATTACTGTATTAAATAGAACTCTCTTAACAGGAGTTCATTTAATACCTGTTAAGTCGAATTTTCTTTTCTGCCCTATGGAAGTCTATCTTCGAGTCCAAAATATGTTTCTTGGTTAGGTAATGTTGGAAATATTCTATTTATTGAATTCATTTCTTGTGGTTCATGGTAATATG
>JAYENS010000053.1:0-7768 GCA_034722215.1 Nanobdellota archaeon | reverse complement strand
ATTTTAATAAATAACTTTATAACTTGTCTTTTAGTTTATTTTTTATGAGAACATTAAAAGATTTAGAAGAGTATTATAAATTGGATTTAGATAAAGCTTTAAAAGAAATTAAAAAAGAAAAAGCAAAGAGGGTTTTGATTCAGTTTCCAGATGGTTTGAAACATTATGCTTTGGCTGTTGTTGATTATTTGGAAGAAAAAACAGGAGTTAGCATTGTTATTTATCTAGGAAGTTGTTTTGGTGCGTGTGATACTCCTCAAGGATTTGAGAAACATTTTGATTTAATGATTCAGTTTGGACACAATTCTTTGATGCCTAGTTATTTGAAGAATTAAATACAATTAAATAAAATTAAATAAAATTCCTGATCCTACTAAAAATAAAAGTATTCCTGCAATTAAATGTAATTTTTTAATATTTTTCTCTTTCCATCCTGCAACTTCATCTACTTTTGCAAAACCCCAATAAATTAAAAGAACTATAATCAACATGGGAATAATAAAAATAAAATTGTAATAAATTAATAAAGGTAAAGCTGCTAAAAATCCTAATTCTGAAAGAAGTCCTGCAACAACTACATAAGGTCCAATTGTACAAGGTAAAAGAAATAGTGTTACGAGGAATCCTATTATGAATGCTCCTTTTACTGAAGTGATTTTATTTGTTAATTTTTTTACTTTTGGTCTCATGAATAAAGGCATTTCTGTACCTATTGAACCTTTTTTATAATATAAAGCGTCTTTAATATTTAGTGCTCCGAAAAACATAGCTAAAATTGCTAATGATTTATAAATATAAATTGAACTTGTTTTAAGAAAAATAGACAGCGTTTGGAAGAGTTGAATTATAATTGTTCCGTAGATAAAATAACCTATAAATACTGCTGCAATAAAAGATAATCCTCCAAATAAAACTTTTTTCTTTTTATTCGGATTTTGGACTAATAGGGACATGAGTATCATTGCTAAAACTGCAATTGCACAAGGATTTATTGAATCTGCAAAAGCCAAAAATGTAATTTTTCCTAAAGTTAGCATTTTGTTAATTCATTTAATTTATTTATTGATTGGACTCCAATATGTTCTTCATTATTTATTATCCAGGTTGGTGTTGCTTGGATGTTCATACATTTTTCTTTTTCATAAGAACAATCTATTATAGTTAAATATTGATAATTTTTTCCAAAAAAATCTTTTTGAGTTTCACAAGCATGACATCCTGTTTGAGTATAAAGGATTGTATTTTCTCCAATACATTTTGTATTCTCTTTTGTAATTGTAGAAGTAGGCTTATTAAATGCAATTACTACAAGTATTGTAATAACCAAAATAATACCAAAAGTTATTAAATTTGATTGTGAAATTTTTTTCTTTTTCATTTTATTTTAAGTAGAAATTTAGATTTAAATGTTTTGGTAAGATTTATTTTAATTAAAGTTTTTTACAATATGAACTTTATTATTTTTATCTACTGCTGCTAATCCAATTGTTTTTAATCCTTCTACAATTTTTTTATTAGGAAATATTTTTTTTAAATTATGTGCTCCAGATATACAACTCAAAGCTATTGTAGTATTTCCATGTAATTCATCTTTTTTTAGTTGATTTATCATGCAAGGGGCTCCAATTAAATCTTCATCTACTACATTAAATTTATCTTTTCTTAATTTTTTTGAAAGAATTTTCATTTCTTTTTCTCCTCCTGTTCCACACATTCTTGCGCAAGAATTACAGGAAACAATTCCTATTTTATCTTTTTTATTTAATTGTTTTTTAATTTTTTTATAAGAAACTAATTTTGTTAAAATCATTCTATTTTAACTAATTAAAATTACTTTATAAATTTATTTTTTTAAAATTAAATTATTTTTGATATCTTTTATCATGTTTTACCTTTGAGATTTAGAGTGTCTTCAATGGTGTAACTTTCATTAATTTATTTATCAAAATTCCTTGAATTATTGAAAAAATAATCATAACAAGAGTAAGGATTAAAATATATTTTAAGTTAAAATAACTTATTGCAATAGGAAGTAAAGGAATTTTGATGGCTCGGTTATATAAAAAACATGCAATAAGACCGTTGCTGAGACCTTTTTTCTTTAAATCTCCTAGTAAGGGGTACCACATATAAATTGGTCCAGAGGAAAGTATTCCTGCAATTACAACAAAGAACCATTTTTTAAATCCTTTACGTTTTAAGTGTTTAATAATAAATTCTGGAGTTATAAAATAATTACTTAAGGTCATCAAAATAAAAATAATAATAAATACTGGAATAATTTCTAAAAATATTGTTGTTGCAAAATTAAGACTGGTAAGAAAAAGTTTTGAATTAAAAATTAAAATTCCAAAATAAATCAAAGTTATGATTATTAAAAATTTCCAAGTTGCTGAGAGGTTTTTTATTTTTATCATTTTATATTATTTTTAATATTAAGATGGTAATAATTGCAACAATTATTGCAAGGATGAAGGCAGAGATATTTCTAATTAAGGTGAACTTTTTACCTAATATTGCTGATTCTGCTGGAATTTGAATTATTCCTACAGTTACCCAAGATACAATAAAAGCTGTTACAGCAATTAAACTAATTCCCTGTTTAAGAAATTCTCCTGCAAAAATATAACTTATTACTGGATTTCCGGCAGAAATACTTCCAAAAATACTTCCTAAAAAAGGATCTAAAATAAAATTATTTTTAAAAATAGATAAAAGAAATTCTCTTGGAATTATTATTGAAATTAAACTTATTAGTAATATTGTTCCAATTATTAAGGGCAAAAAATTAATTATTGATTTTGCTGCTTTAATTATTGATTGTTTCATTAGTGAGAGCATCCTTGATTTAAATTTTGAAGATTATTAATATTTTCATTTTATTTTTATTGCTTTTCCTTTTATGATTGCTTCTGCTAATTTGTTTCTTGCTGATTGCAAAATTCTTGAAAGAGTTGGTTGTGAAATTTCCATTTTTTTTCCTGCTTCTGCTTGAGGAATTCTATCTAAATCAATTAATTTTATTGCTTCAAATTCATATGAAGTTAAAATTATTTCTTGTAATTCTGATTTAGGAATTCCTGCTGGTTTAAAATAATCTGAATTTGGTTCAGATCTTGTTCTTCTATTTTTACAAGGTCTTGGCATAATTAAAATAATAAAAAATAATTTATAAATATATTGAATAATTATTCATTATCCGTTCGGTTTCTTCTTCCTAAGCCCATTCCTCTTCCTAAACCTATACCTCTTCTTCTAGGTCTATTTTCTTGATTAGAGTTATTATTTGTAGGATTTGATTCTTTACATTTTCCTTGTTGTCTTCCTGTTTTTGAACCTTTTCCTTCTGGACCTGTTCCGTCTTCGTTTGGCATTTTTTTATTTTTCTCCTATTTATTTATTTATTCACTAAAGTATCTTTAGCTTATGAATAGATATTCATAACACTTTATAAACCTTTTGAATAGGCATTCATAATTTATTTTATACTTCTGCTTGTTATAATTGCAATAAAAAAGAAAGTGAACATAATTGGATCGTTCTTTATAATTAAACCTATAATTCCTCCGATGAGTCCAATTAAAATTAGTTTTTTGAACCAGAATTGGCCTTGTTTTTTTTCGTCTTTAGTGTATTTTGCTAAAAGAGTTCCTATTGGGAAACCTAAAATTAAAACTAAAATTCCTATTGCAAGTTGAGTTAATTCATTCATATTCTTTTGAACAATAAATAATTTAAATAACTTGTTTTTTATATTTATATGAAGTTTTTAATAATTGGAACAAAAATAGATAAGGCAAGCCGAAATATTATGATGAATATGATTGATTTAGGAGGTTTTAATATTTCTTCGATTGATACAGAATTGTTTGATGAAAAGGATTTAGATCTTGAGAAAATAAAAGCGTATGATTTTGTTATTTTTGTTTCAAAACATAAATCTAAGAAAAAAGAAAAAATCCTTTCAATACATGCTCCCGGGAATTGGAGAGATGTTTGGGGAGGAGGTAAGGAAGGGAAAGTTTGTTTTAGTTCTGGGATTTTCCAAAAATATTTGTTTGAAGTTTTAGAAAACAAAAGAAAAGAATCTAATTTGGATAAATATAAGGTTACAATGGAAGTTACACACCATGGTCCGTTAATTGATAAGCCGTGTTTGTTTATTGAGATTGGTGGAGGGGAAGAAGAGTGGGCAGATCGTCGAGCGTCTTTTGTTATTTCAAGAGCTGTTAAAGAAGCGATTGAAACTTTTAAACCAAGTAAATATCTTGAGGTTGCTATTGGAATTGGGGGTCCGCATTATTGCCCGAGTTTTAATAAATTACAGATGAATTCAAATGTTGCGTTTTCTCATATTATTCCTAAATATATTTTTCCTATTACAGAAGAAATGATTTTAGAAGCTATTAAAAAAACAGTAGAAGAAGTTGAGTTTGTTGTTGTGGATTGGAAAGGTTTAGGGGTTGCTGAAGAAAGAAATAGAATTATTAGAATTCTTGAAAAGAATTATATTCGTTGGAAAAAAACAAGTGAAATAAAAAAGTAAAAGAACCCGCTGGTTCTCTTACAACTCTCCTCTAAGTACAAAATGGTGACTTTTTATTGAGCCTTCTACTAAAGTCACATAGGGAGTATTAATCTGCTGGTTCTCTTACAATTTTCCTTGAATAAGTGAATGGTTGTTTCTAAAAATGCTTCCGATAGAAACGACAAAAATAAATAATAAAAATTTAATATGAAAAAAGGTGCATCCCTGAAATATTAAATGAGCAAATTTATTTCTTTTTTTTAAGAGTTGTTTTCTTTTTAGAAACTTTTTTTGTAGGAGATTGCTCTTTTGGTTTTTTCCAAGCTATCATTCCTAGCACTATTAATCTTGCAATTGGAACAATTAATAAAAATGATAAAGCTCCTGGATATTTCTCTTTTTCAAAAATTTTCCAGAAAGATATTATTGTTAGTACAATTATTGCTATTGTTGAAATTATTGCAAGGATTTTTATTTCTGTGATTAGAGTTCCTAAATATAAGAAAATCCATTCCCAATGAAAACCTCCTAGCTGAAAGATAAGAATTAAATTTAATAAGGGAATCCATGCAAACCAAGGGTATTTGTATTTTTGTTTTTTTGCTATAGTTTGTATTGCTAAGGCAATGAAAATATAAATTCCTATTGCAAGAATTATTAAGAATAATATTAAACCAATTCCTAATGTTGATAAAAGAGTTTCTGGGCTTAATGTTGCTAATTCTGCTGTCATTTTACCTCCTTTTGATAATAAGAATAAGAGTTTTTGTTTTTTAAGAGTTTGCAAAACTGGAGAACCTATGTTCTCCTTTGTTAAACCTTCCCTAAAGTAGCTTACTAAAAACAAGTTATTTAAGAAACAATAATTTTAAAAGTGTAATAAACTCTTTATTTTGATATAGCGAGGTGGAGCAGTCTGGAGTGCTCGTCGGACTCATAATCCGGAGGTCGCGTGGTTCAAATCCCGCCCTCGCTATTTTGGCGTGATTTGAACAAAAATCCCTATTCGAACAGTGTGAATTCTGGCTTCGCATTAATAGAATTCAACTATTTTCACCCTCGCTTTAAATTTTTTGTAGTAATTTGAAGAAATTCCAGTGAAATTTTTTTAAATTCACTTATTAAAAATTTTAGAAGTTCTCCTCCTCACTTTTGTTGAGTGATTTGAAGAAATTTTTATTTGAGTAGTGTTGATTATTATTTTTAGATATTAAAATTATTGAATTTTATAATTAATCTTTACAATTTAAGCAATAGGGTTTTTTGCTTTTGGTTCCTTGGTTTTCTAGAAGGTATTTTTTAAAGTGATCACTACTACAAAAAGTTTTAAGTTTTGGTTCAATAAATTCTGGAACTTTGACTTTCATAAAAATTTCATTTCCTTTTTCTATTTTTTCTTTACAATAAGCACATCTTTTTTTGAATAATTGCATTAAATGAACAAGAGAAAATTTTTTTTAAATGGAACGGAGAACTGAGAAATAGTTATTTAAAATTCCAATACTAGATATTTTTTATTAAAACTAATTTTTTAGAAACAAAATCTTTAAAACCTATTAATTAATAATATGTTTGTAAGTCTTGATCGCATAAATAGAGGACCTAAGGTTTTCTTTTGCTAAACCTCTTTTAGGTTTGCTCACTTCGTGAGTTATGAGATTTTGGCGATATAGACCATGCCTTGGTCGCATAGTGGTTATTGCACCAGATTGCTAATCTGGACCTTTCGGGGTGCGCAGGTTCGATTCCTGCCCGAGGCGTTTATATTAAAATGACAAAATGGAAAAAATACACTGCTCAAGCATTTTCATTTATTGTGGCAGGGATTTTTTCTATGTGTTTATTGAAGTCATAACTGAAGCAGTTAAAAGTTCAACTTTTGAAATGAAATTACTGTGGGGAGTTCTTGTGCCAATTTTCACGATTACGGACATAATCATTTATGCTAAAACTGGTGAAGAAATAATTTCTTCAATTCTTGAATGGGCTGGAATAGAATTAGAATAATTTTAATTAAAAAATTATTTATACTTAATTGAATTAAAAAAGACATGGAAGAAGTTGAAAGGATAAAAATTGTAAAAGACACTCAAAAGTTTGTAAAAGAGTTGTCAGAATTGCCTAAACCTAAATATGAGAAAGTAATGAAATTATTGTCTCGATTGAAAGATTAACAAGAAACAGAAGCCCATCTTGAAAACAAAAGAGGTTGGAGATATATGTGGCAAAGAACTCCTAAACCCTATCTTCTAGGATTAGGTTATTTTGTATTTTTAGGTACTCTGGGGAGTTTTTCTTATAAAGCATATAATTTATATTCCAGATGAAATCAAGCCTTGGTATTTACTTTCTCAGGTTGCAGTTCTTCTATTACCCCTGTTTTTGGTTGCTTATTTGAGTTATCAATATGTGAAAAAGAAGCATCTCCAAGAAGAGGAGATTAGAAAATAATTTAATTTAAAGGAAAATATTAAATATGGCAAAATATTTATCTTTTTATGGAAAGAGGGCTGAAAATTACAATTTATATTTTGGTTATATTTATTTTGGTGATGTTTATTTCAAATTATTTCTTTAGTTATAATCCTGTTTTTGAAACAGAAAAAAAGGTAAATAATCTGGTTGCTGAATCAAAAATAAATAAAACTGTTAAAAATGGAGTTACTTTGAAAGTAGACAGTCCAGAATATCTTTCAGAGAGGTTCGACGATATTGATTATTCTGTAAGTTTTGATGGAAATGATACAGATTCTTATATTAAAATTAATTTTTTTGATACAACTGGCTATCTTAATGATAAATGTTATTCAGTAATTCAATCTCCTTTAAGTTTAAATCCTAAAGAATTGTGCAAAGTTTGCAGTGAAGAATTATCTGGTGAATTAAAATGTATTATTAATGATTATTCTGGAGGAATGTTAAATGGGGAATTTAAGGCATACGGGGGAGGAGATAAATGGATTGTAGGAAACGATATGAATTTAGAAACAGAATTAGTAAGGTATTACAGGGAAAATGGATATGATATTTAATTCTAACTCAAGTTGTAATAAATAAAAATCTTATATTATATTCTAACTAACCGCGATAAAACTGTTCGGGACGTTGTTTTTATAAAACATGATTCCTTATTTTGTTTTATGGAAGAATTAATTTTAGGTTTAGATGATGCTGGGCGTGGGCCTGTGATTGGACCAATGGTTTTAGGTGCTTGTTTAGTTAATAAAAAAATTGAAAAAG
>JAYENS010000052.1:5318-7827 GCA_034722215.1 Nanobdellota archaeon | reverse complement strand
AAAACAAATTTAAACTAACATAACTTTTGCTTTATATGTCAAAAGAAGAAATAATAACTCCAAATTATTCAGAGAGAAATTTAATAAAAAATATTGAAGAAAGACAAAAAATTTTAAAAGATCGTTTATTATTAGTAGGACAAAATTTAATTGAATTTAAAGAACAAAATTCAGAAGAAATCTTAAATTTAAAAAAACAAGTATCTGAAATTGTAAGAAACTTAGAAAAATTAGAAGGTTTTTTAAAAACAATTTCTTCAGAAATATCAAAATTTGCAAAAAAAGAAGATTTAGAAATATTAAAAAAACAAGCAAAAATGTTTCAGCCTCTAGAATTTGCAACTAAACATGATTTAGAAAAATTAAAACATAAAAAGTAAGATTAAAAAAGAAGTAAAAACATACTAAAATATGGGAACTCTTGAAAAAGTTATGGAATTGAAAACAAAAGGTATTTCAGAAGAGAAAATAATTTCTCAATTAAAAGAAGAGGGAATAAATGCAATGGAAATTAGTGATTCATTAGAACAATCTAAAATAAAACAAGCAGTAGGAAAAGAAAATAAAGAGGCATCTGCAGAAAATATGCAACCTTCAATTATGCAAACAGAAGAAGAAGAAACACATGTTCCTAATCAAAACCCTCCTCAACAAGAATACCAACCTCAAACTTCAACACCTCAAGAATATCAACCTCAACAAGAACAACCTTATACTCCTCAACAACCTCAACAATATTATCCAGAAAATAATTTTGATCCAAACTATGCATATGAAGATTCTTATAATCAAGAACCTACAAACCAAGATAATTCTTACTATTCAAATGAATCAAATACAGAAACGATGATTGAAATTGCAGAACAAGTTTTCTCTGAAAAAATGAAAGATCTTGAAAAAGAAATGAGAGATTTAAAAGAATTTAAAACAATTTACAAATCAAAAATAGATGATATTGATGAAAGAATAAAAAGAATAGAAAAAATGTTTGATAAAATGCAAATAGCTATTCTAGATAAAGTCGGAAGTTTTGCAAAAAATATAACTCATCTTCAAAAAGAAGTTGAAATGGTTGAAGATTCTATAACAAAATTAAATAAAAAGAAATAAAAATTAGATTTTATTTCTATATTTAAATCTAGCTCCTAAAACATCTCCTAAAGTATCATATTGTGCATTATGATTAGAATTTTTTCCACTACTTACTATTGCTGCAATAATTATGACTACAAACCCTACAATTAAAATCCAATTAAGATTTCTCTGCCAAAAGTAACCCCAACCTCCTCCTCCAAAATTAAACCATCCAAAAGCCATTGAAGAAAATAAACTTTGATAAATTATTACTGCTAAAGCTATTCCTAAAATCCAACCAAAAACTTGCCTTGTTCCACTTTTACTAAAATCAAAAAATAATCCAAGAACTATTACTGCAACTAAGATTACTGAAAGTAAAACGCCCATTCTCGGGAAAATCTCTGAAAAGAAATAAGATACAAAACCAAATTGTAAAGACATCAAACTAACTGCTAAAGCCAATACAATATAAATTCCTTTAGGATTTGATTTATTGCCCTTTGAACCTGTTGATCCAAAAATATTTATTTTATCTAAAATTCCAAAAGTAATTGCAAAAATCATAAGAAAAGGTAAAACATAATTAAAAAAACCTAACTGTTCCAAATTAAACAAAAGATTTCCAACTCCTCCTCCAGAACCAAGACCGTAATAAGCAAGTGTTATAATCCCCTCTAACATATTAGTTTAACAAAAATATTGTTTATATAGATTTCTATCCCTCATCTTTTTTAATCACTTTTCCAGATTTTAAAGCAATAGTAATTGCTCCAACAATCAAACCTACAAATAAAACATTCGACCAAAAAGTTCCACTCCAAGAACTAGCAAATAAGAAAGTCATTAAATTATATATTCCCTTAAATATTCCAGCTCCAAGACCACTTGCCCAAATAATTGCAATAACTAAAGCAATACCTAAAATCCAAGCATAAAATATTTTCATCTTATCCCCTATTTTAATCCCACCTTCTTGACCTGTTAAAAATCCCCAAAGCACTAAACCTACAAAAATTATAACCATTCCTACAGTCATAAACATAACCATATTCTCTGCAATCATCTTAGGAAACACCGCTCCTACAAAAATTAATCCAATAACTAATGAAATCATCGCATTAATTTGTTTTTTATCATTTCCAAAAATAGAAGTTTTTTCAAGAACAGCAAATACTATAAAAAAGATAAGTAAAAAAGGATATAAAAAATCCGTTAATAATGGTGCTTGTAAAATTGTTACCATTAAATACTATATCAAAAATAGTTTATATAGATTTCTGTAAAGAATAAATTTTTCTAACTTGCTTTAGCAAGCATCTTTAGGAGTGGTTTAGCCGAGTTGTTTAGTTATAGAGACTTTCTAAAAAAATATCTCGTGCAAGACAATGAGTTAAGGAAAACATTTAGGTTCACATTATTTTTTATAACTCAC
>JAYENS010000052.1:0-5218 GCA_034722215.1 Nanobdellota archaeon | reverse complement strand
GAGTGAGCAAATCTAGGAGAGGTTTAGCAAAGGAGAACATTAGGTTCTCCTGCTACTTGACTTTAATAAACCAACTTCCACCCTTAAATGGATTCCAACCAATTGCAATTGCTACTGCAACTACAATAAGGAAAATAAAAATAAAATTCATCCAAAATCCTCCACTCCAAGCACTAATAAATAAAAATGAAAATATTTTTTGTAAACCATTTGTAAATCCAGATAAGATGCCAAAAGCCCAAATAATTCCTAAAAACAAACCAACAATAAAAATCCACATTAATAATTTATGAACTTTCTTTCCTCCATCTATAGTTAAACTTCCTTCACCTGTTAAAAAACCCCAAAGAACAGTTGCTACAAACACCACAATTAAAGCAATTGATAAAAACAAAGTTAAATTAACAAGAACAATCTTTGGAAATATTACACTCACAAAAATTAATCCAATAACTAATGAAATCATTGCATTAATTTGTTTTTTATCTTTTCCAAAAATAGAAGTTTTTTCAAGAACAGCAAAAATTATAAAAAAGACAAGTAAAAAAGGATATAAAAAATCTGTAAATAAAGGTGCTTGTAAAAATGTACTCATCTTAAATTATTTCTGCTTCTTCATTGATGTCTGATTCTCTATTTGGAAGAGCAGCTTTGTTTATGATAAAAACATCACTTATTGCTTTAACAAAATTATGAGGAATTATAACTCCTCTAGCGCCCCCTAATACAGACATGAGATGAGTTCCAACTCTTATTCTCCAACCATCAACTTTATTCTCAAATAAATTAACTTCTTCAACCTCTCCAAAATAATCTCCTCCATCTGTATAAACCTTTCTTCCCACAACACTTGTTATTTTTTCAATTCTCATACACCAAAGACAACATTTTTATTTAAATAGTTTTCCATATTATTTGGAAACATTACAAATTTTTATAATTTGCTTGTAAGCTATTTTAGAAGAAATTTAACAAAGAAAGATATAAAATTCCCAGTCAGAACAATCAAATTTATAAAAAAGGAAGAACTTAAATTAGAATGTTAAATAAAAATGAATTAATTACAATAGCGAGTGTTACTTTGGTATTGGGAATTATTACAACTATTTCTCAAAAATTAGTAAAATGGGATTGGAAAATTTTTCTTATCACAACTATCTTAGTTTTAATAGTATTCTTAATAAATATTATAATAAAAAAAATTGTTAGTTTCTATCTTGACACAGAATTAGAAATAAAACAATGGGAATTTTCAAAATGGGGAATAAAAAAACACCAACATCTAAAAAAATCCATTCCCGCAGGAATTTTTATACCTATAATTCTTAAATTTTTATCAATAGGATTTTTAAATTGGATGGCTTGCTTAACTTTTGACGTAAAAGGAAAAATATACCGAGCTGCAAAAAGACAAGGAGTATACTCTTTTTCAAAAATATCAGAAAGAGAAATAAGTTTAATTGCAGGAATTGCAATAATTGGAAATCTTTTATTTGCTCTTCTTGGATATATAATGGATTATAACTTATTTGCCAGATTAAATTTAGCTTTTGCATTCTATAATTTAATACCTATCTCAAATTTAGATGGTTCAAAAATATTCTTTGGAAATAAAATATTATGGACAGTTTTAGCAACAATAACAGTTATTTCTACACTAGGAGTAATTTTAACTATCTAAAATTTTATAACCTTTATTTATCTATCTACAAAATGGAATTCCTAAAAAATATAACTCCTAGAAAATATCAAAAAGAAATAACAAAAACTTGTTTAAAAAAAAATTGTTTAGTTGTTCTTCCGACAGGATTAGGAAAAACATTAATTGCTTTAATGACTGCTATTGAAAGAATCAAAGAATATCCTCTAAAAAAAGTTGTTTTCCTAGCCCCTACTAAACCTCTTGCAGAACAACATCAAGAATATTTTAAAAAAAATTTAGGAGAATTATTTGGAGCAATGGAATTATTTACCGGAGCAATTAAATCAGAAAATAGAAAAAAAATTTGGAGAACTGCAGATATAATTTTTTCAACCCCTCAATGTATTGCAAATGATGTTAAAAAAAGACTTTACGATTTAAGTGAAGTTTCTCTCTTAATTCAAGATGAAGCTCATCGTTGTGTAAAAAATTATGATTATAATTTTATTGCTCAAAAGTATGTTGAACAAGGAGAAGACACAAGATTAATTGGTTTAACAGCTTCTCCCGGAAGTGATGGAAAAAAAATAAAAGAAATAATGAAAAATCTTTCTATCAAAGAAGTTGAATTAAGAACTCGAGAGAGTGAAGATGTAAAAGAATACTTACAAGAATTAGAATTTGAAAAAGTAGAAGTAGAATTGCCTAAAGAATTTATTAAAATAAAAAAAATATTACAAGAATTATCCTTAGAATACACTGAATGGTTAAGGAAAACAAATTTTTTATTTGGCCCAGATACTAAAATAAATTTGATTAATCTCCAAAAAAAATTATCTTTTCAAATAAATAAAAACTATAGTTCCCCTTCTTCCTTTTCAGCTGTTTCAAAAGTTTCTCAAGCAATAAAAATTTCACACGCCTCAGATTTGTTAGAAACTCAAACACTTGAAGGTTTTTTTAAATATTTAAAAAATATTTTAAATCAAGCAGAAAAAAAACAATCAAAAGGAGTTGTTCAATTAACTTCAAAACAAGAATTTAATTTATGTTATGCCAAAACTTATGAACTTTTAAATAAAGGAGAAGAACATCCTAAAATACAAGAAATTATAAAAATAATTAGAAATGAAAAATTAATAAATCCAAATCTTAAAACAATGATTTTCACCCAATTTAGAGATACAGCAACAGTAGTTACAAGAAATCTTAATAAATTAAAAAATATTAATTGTGAAGTTTTTGTAGGTCAAGCAAAAAAAGGAGATACTGGTTTATCTCAAAAAGAACAAAAAGAAATTATTACAAAATTCAAAGAAAAAGAAATCAATACTCTTTGTGCAACCTCTATTGCAGAAGAAGGTTTGGATATTCCCGAAGTAGATTTGGTTATTTTCTATGAACCTATTTCCTCTGCAATTAGATCTATTCAAAGAAGAGGCCGTACAGCAAGAATGTCTAAAGGAAAATTGATTATTTTGATTACAAAAAATACAAAAGATCAATTTGCTTACTATGCTTCAATATCAAGAGAAAAGAAAATGAAAAATGAAATCGAGAAAATAAAAAAAGAAATGAATTCTCCTCAAAAAAAGTTAAAATGATTTATGAAATATTCTCAAAACAAAAACCCAAGATAAAAAAAGAACTTCCAAAAGAAAAGATAATTATTGATTATCGTGAAAAAAACTCTTCAGTACCCTCTAAATTAGTAAAATTAGGTATTGAGGGAGAATTCAAAGAACTAAAAACAGGAGATTATCTTGTTAAAGAAACAATAATTGAAAGAAAAACAATTAATGATTTTATACAATCAATGATTAATAAAAGATTATATTTACAAATAGAAAATCTCAAACAATATCAAAAGAAATTAATAATTATAGAGGGAAATTTTAGAGAAATTAAAATCAATATGCATCCAAATGCAATAAAAGGATTTATTTTATCAATAACTCTTGAAAAGAAAATTCCAGTAATTTTTACAGAAGATGCAGAACAAACAGCAGAATATATTGCTTTAATTGCAAGAAAACAAAAAAAACATTTAACACTAAATCCAGTAAGAAAAAATCTCTCAAAAAAACAACAATTAGAATTTATTATTCAAGCATTTCCAAATATAGGGGCAATTAAATCAAAAAAACTTTTACAAGAATTCAAAACACTAAAACAATTAATTAATACAACAGAAAAAAAATTAAAACCTATTCTTGGTAAAAAATCAAAAGAATTCTTAAATTGGATTAATAAAGATTATTAAGAGATTATATTTATTACTGATTAATGACAAAAACAAAGGATTTAAATACTTCTAAATTCTTATAAATTCATGAAATTAAACTTAAAAAAATTAGGATTAGCAGGATTAATATTGTTAGGAACTATTAACATAAGTAAGGCTCAAAAACAGTATTATGATACTAAATTGATAGTCCGTGCTGCAAAAATTCAAAATTTAAAAACAAATGAATTAGATTATTCTTTAGGTTATGTTATACCTAAAGATCCAAGATACAGAAGGATGGTTCTAGCAATGGAAGCTAAAAAAATAGACAAAGAAAGAACAGAAATAATCAACAGAGAATTACACGTACAATTATTAGAAAAAGGAAAAAGAGACTTATATATAAAAACAGCATTAGAAACCTATAAAGATATTGATAAAAATAAAGACAATATATTGACTAGACAAGAAATATTATATAGAATGCATAAAGAATTTTCACGTGATAAATATGATGGAAAAATAAAATTATTTCGTAAATTTAATTTTTAAATAATCCAAAAAAACTAAACTTCTTCTTATCTTCTTTAAGTTCATCTTCTTCAAAAGAAGCCCCAAAAATACTTCCACTTTCAGAAGGATTCTCTTCTACAGATTTTTTAAATAATCCTGAAAACCATCCTCTATTAACATCTTCTTCAACATCTAATTTTTGTGGTTTACCATGATAATAATAGTCTCCTAGCCAATCTGTTTTCAATTTACCCATTCTCTCACAAAACTCAGGTATAGACTCTCCTGCAATAAAAGTTTTACCACAATAATAAAACGTGACAGTAGATGTAGAACGTATACTCTCTGGATTATATTCTGCACAAAATACTTGATTTAATTCACAATCTGCTGAAGGCCCACAATCTTTTTGACATCTTGATTCATAATAACTTGAAAGATTACCCTTAAAACTATTAGGAATAGCCATACCCACACGTTGACCAAACCTATTTTTAGTAGGGCGTATATCTGAATAATAAGGTATACTATTAATATCTTTACCCTTCTCCTGAAGCCCCCCTGCTACACTGTCACAAGTACTCTCTTCTGCCCAAGAAGGAAGCTTAAAAGAACAATAAAAGATAGTACTTCCATCAGAACAACCTATTTCATATAAACTATAACTAACATCAGGATTAGCAGCATCATTATTAGCACAAGCATTAGTAGCATAAGCTTTTGACTCTTCATAAGTATGACTCCCAATTTCATCTCCTACTCCAACATCTCCAACAGGACCATTTCCTACTCCTTGAACATTAACACCTCCAATTCCTAAACCTCCAGAACCTCCA
>JAYENS010000051.1:0-7935 GCA_034722215.1 Nanobdellota archaeon | reverse complement strand
TTAATTCCTAGATTCCTATTATCCTTTGGATTATGGACATTTTCTTCTTTTAGAGCTTGTTCTAAATGAGAATTAATCATATGTGATTGATTTAACCAATCCTGTTTATCTGAACCACTTTTAATAAAATTTTTAGTTTTATCCCAATTTTCTTTGAAATATTTTGCTTCTTCCTCACTTTTTAGATAACAAGCAGTTAAACATAAATAATTAAGTATATGGGAGACTTGAGGATTTTCAGTATGTTCTGCTCCAAAGTTTGTCCAAAGACGCATAATTTTATCTGTCTTTTCAAAAATATCTTTTATTCTTTCAACATTTCCCATAAAAAATTAATCAATCAACCATTTATAAGAATTATTGTTCTCCAGAATAAAGAATATGGACCTTACAGGCGAGCAATGTTCACGAGCTTAAATGCGTAGCCAGTGAGTGAGCTTGGGAGTTAGAACCGTAGGTGAGATTTCAAATGGACCTTACAGGAATCGAACCTGTGATCTTCTCGGTGTAAACGAGACGTCGTAACCACTAGACTAAAGGTCCACTAAACATAGACAAAAAAGTTTATTGAAAATAAACTAAATCTCTATGTAGAAAATTAGTTAAATTTATTTTAAAAAGCTTTTTATTTAATTTTAGGAAGTGTTTGTTCATGAAAAATTTCTCTCCCAGAAAAACCGTTAATAATTTTTCCATTTGCATCTAATTCATATTTAATAGGAACTCCTGAAGAATAAATTGTTTCAGAATATTCTCCTTTTTGAACTTCTAAAGAATGTCTTCCTGTTTGATTATTAAAGTTTACATAAGTTACAATTCCATCATTAGAAATTTGAACATTGTATTTAAAATTATATTTAAAATTACTATTTGTTATATTTAATGAAAAAAGATTTTGTTGTGTTAGGTTTATAGCTGTGGGAAGAACATTTCTTTTATTATCATATTTATTTAAATCAACTTCAAGAACATTATTTCCTTTAGATAATTCTCCTTCTCTAAACGGATTTTCTAAATGGGTTGTAATTACCGCTTTTTTTCCATCTTCAGATAAAAAACCTTCTCCAATTTGGTAAACATTTAAAGAAATACTTTCATTTAATTCTTTATTCATATTTTTAATATCAAAATAATTTAAAATATTAAAAGATCTTTTACCTTTAATTTCGTTTAAATAAGAAATTCTAAATCCATCTTTTAAAATTTTTGCATCTAAACATTTTTCTCCTGGTTTGGAAATTTTATAAAGATTTTCATCAAAAACACTCATGACATATAATTTTTTTTCATCATCAATAACAGAAATTACAGGCAAAGAAATTTTAATTTCATCATCAAAGTTAACATTTTTTTCTCCAGAATTAATTTTTATGAAATTTGAAATACTTGGTTTTGAAAACTTTTTATTTTCAAATTTATACATTTTCATAAAATTCTCTCTAAGCATATAATTTGCAATCATTCCCCCATATTGATTAGAAACTATTGCAATTCCTTTATTATCTTTACTCATTGAAATTCCTTCAATTTTAGTAATATTAGGTTCTGTTTGAAGATTATTTAATCCATCATTAAAATTTAAAGAAACTTTTTTTAAATTATTATTTAAATAATTTGCAATATATAATTGATCAGTATCATTTTTAGTTATAACAAAACTAATCATATTTCCTTTTTCATTAGAAGTAAAATATTTAATTTTTCCTAAATTATTAATGCTTTCAATAAATTCTTTTTTTGAATCAAAAGAAAAATCTATGTAATCTGGTTTTAAGCCACTAATAATTGGTCTAACTTCCTCTCTAAGTTTAGAAGATTGTTCTTTTTGAATATTTGCAATTTTAATATTTTTTACCTTTTTTAATTTTGTATCATATTTTAAAGGAATATCTTCATATTGCATTTCAGGATTATAAGCAAATTCATTTATTTGAGCATTTATTGGAGAAATAGTTATTGCTGTTATAAATCCTAAATTAATTAATACTCTTTCTAATTTATTAATTTTTCTTTTCATGTAACTACTTTTTAATTAGTATATATAAATATTGTGGTAAAAAATGCACGGACCGGGAGTCGAACCCGGCTCACCGCGTTGGCAACGCGATATTCTACCAATAAACTACCCATGCTTATAATTTAAATCAGTTTCTTAATTTATAAAATTATCATAACTTATATTTGTCTTTGTTTTAAAAATTTATTCAACCAGCAAATTTATAAACAAAAGAACTTACTTTTTAGTTATGACTAATTCAGTACCAAATTCTATTCCTGAAATGAACTTGAATGAAAATTATAAAACGAACATTCCAAAAGTTGATCCTAGAGCAGAAAAAAAGAAATTTGAAAAAACAAAAAAAGAATTAGATAAAATTAAAGATTTTATTATTAAAAAATATAAATTTACTCAAGCAGTAGGAATTCTTCCACCTCAAGCAATTCCAAAATTTATAGAAGAGGAAGAAGCGCCTGAAGATTCAAAAGATTCGGTTCATCTTGTTGTTTTAATGCCAGAAGAAAAAATAAAAGATTTACCAAAAATTAAAGTTGAAATAATTAAAGAGTTAGAAAAATCAAAAGAAAAAATCTGGTTACATTTAATGTCTCTTCCAGAATTATGGGAAGTTTGTTTTGATCAAAAATTTGAACTTTCAGGAGCAATAAGTATGTCTTACCCGCTTTATGATAAAGGAATTTTAGGATCACTAAGAGTTGCAGAAATCCACAAATCACTAATTTTGCAAAAATTTGATAAATATGTTGTAAGTTATGTAATTGGAGGGAGTTTAATTAGAGGAGAAGCAGTAAAGAGTTCAGATATAGATGTTTTTGTAATAATTAATGATACCGATGTGAAAAGAATGCCTAGAAGAGAACTTTTAGAAAGATTAAGAGGAATGATTTACCAATATGTTGCAGAAGCTAGCCAAATTGCAGGAGTTCAAAACAAACTAGAACCCCAAATTTATTTATTAACAGATTTCTGGGATGCTGTAAAAGACGCACATCCTGTAATGTTTACTTTCATCAGAGACGGGGTTCCACTTTATGATAGAGGAACATTTATGCCTTGGAAATCTCTTTTAAGAATGGGAAAACTAAAACCTTCTCCAGAAGCAATTGATATGTTCATGAGTATGGGAGATCAAGTAATTCCTCGAAGTAAAAAAACACTCTTATCAGATATTTTTGTAAATATTTTTTGGGGTGTTACAACTCCTGCACAAGCAATTCTAATGCTTAATGGAAATCCTCCTCCAAATGCTAAAAAAGAATTGGTAAGAGATTTCAAAAAAGAATTCTTAGAAAAGAAAATGATTGAAAAGAAATACATTGATTTTTTAGAAAAAATAGTAAATACTTGGAGAGATTATGAACATGAAAAAATTAAAGAAATTTCAGGAACAGAAATTGACAAATTACTAAAACAAACAGAAGATTTTTTGAAAAGAATGAAAACACTAAGAGAAGAAATTGAAAAAAAATATCAAGAAAAAACGATTGATAAAATTTACAAAGATGTTATTAGTTCTTTAAAAATACTTTTAGGAAATAAAACCCAAGCAAAACTTATTGAAGAATTTAATAGAAAATACATAAAAAAAGGAAAATTTACACCTCAACATTTGAGAATTCTTAAAGCAATAATTAGTTCTAAGGAAGATTTTAAAAAAGGAAAAATGAATATTCATAAAGTAGATAGAGCAAGAAGAGAAGCAGATATTTTAATTAAAGAATTAGTAGAATTTAATCAAAGAAAAGAATTAATTACTTTAGAAAAAGGGAGAATGAAATTAAAATTCAAAGATAAAGTAATGGAATTACTTCAAACAGAAAAAAAAGCATTCTTATTTGACGGTAAAATTATAAAACAAATAACAACAAAAATTGAAGATTCAACAATGCCAGAACTTGAAAAAGCAATGGAAGCTCAAAGAGGAAAAGAGAATATTCAAATTAATCCTAAAACTTTTGAATTAATAAAAAAAGATTTTGGTAATTTTGAAATTATTTTATAAAACTATTTTTAATAATTATTATGAGTAATTATTATAATTAAAGATTTAAATAAGAAAAAATCCATCTTCTTTAATGGATATAAAAACTTTAAATAATATTGAAATAACAATGGATGAATTGTATAAAGATTTGCTAAAAGATTGTTATAATTATGCATCCAAAAGCAATCATCCTTCTACACATACAGCAGCTTTGCTTGTTGATGACGGGAAAGTCATTTTGAGAGGGAAAAATGTTTTTCCATTAGGGGTGAAATATACTAAGGAAAGAGTTACGGGAGATAACAAACATATGTATCCAAATCATGCAGAAAGAGATTTAATATATAAAGCTGCTAAACAAGGTATTAAAACAAATGGGTTGACAATGGTTATGCCTTGGCTTCCGTGTATTCCTTGTGCAAATGCAATAATAAGTTCAGGAATTAAAAAATTAATAGTTCATAAACAGATGATAGAAAAAACAAGAGAAGGATGGCAAAAAGAATTAAAAGATGCTGTTCAAATTTTAGGAGAAGCTGAAATTAAAATTATTGCTTATGATGGAATTGTTGGAGCAAAAGCATATATGCATAGTAATGAATGGGACGCATAAATAGTATTATCTAAAATAATTAAAATTTTTATTAATCTAATTCGGCTTCAAGATCTGGTTTTAAATTTTCTTTTGGACGAAAACCAATAAAGTCTTTTACAACTTTTCCATTTTTAAATAATTTCATATTTGGAATACTTTGAATTTGGTAAAGAATTGCAAATTTTTGATGTTCAGAAATTTCTGTGTCCAATTTTCCAATCTTAATTTTTCCTTCTAATTCTTCTGCTAATTCATCTAAAACAGGAGCCATCATTTTACAAGGAGCACACCAAGGCGCCCAAAAATCAACCAATACAGGAATTTCTGAATTAATAACTTCTTCTTCAAAATTTTCGTGTGTAAGCTCAATTGTTTTTGACATTTTAAATTTTATAAAATCTAAATGAATAAAGGCTATTTAAACTTTTTTTAGTACTTCAAAAAACCACTCTAAAAATCAAATCCTTTAAAATAATATTCCGTGCCATTTGCAATAATAACACTTTCTAATCCAGAAGAAGGAAAATGCTTTTTTCTTATTTTCTCAGCAAATAAAGGATAACTTAATGTTTCTATTGAGTTAGAATAAACACATTTCCAAACTATTTTTAATTTATCTAAACTAGATAAATTTGTTAAATTGCTATTTTGAATATCTATTAAATCTGCTTCTTTTAAAAAATAATCAAATTTTTTTTCATGAAATTTTTTATCTAAAGATTTGAAATCAAGATAAACATCTTGTCCTAAAAAATCAATAATTTGTTTAGCTCCATTCTCTATAAAAATATTAAATAATGCAAATGAAAGAGCTTTTTCATTAGAAATTTTAGGAAAATCCTCTTTAATTAAAAAAGCTAAATCATAAATATCAAAATCATAAATTTCACTATTTTGCATATTCTTTGAATAAGAAACATATTTATAAGATTATATATTTTAAAGATACATGAAATACTTATTTATTTTAGGAAGAAATATTGAATTATCTCAACAAGAAATTCATTCTTATCTTAACAGAAAAAATAATAAAATTCTTTCCGAAACACTAGATAAAAATGCACTTTTTATTAATCTAGAAAATAAAATTCCTCAAGAGACTATAAAAGAATTAGGAGGGATTCTTAGAATAGGAGAAATTATTGCTTATTCAAATAATATAACAAAAGAATTAGAAAAATTTCAAATTTATAATGGAGAATCAAATAAATTAAATTATGTTATCTGGGATTTTTCAAAAAATTATTCAGAAGTTGAAGATTATATAAAACAAAGATTTAAATCAGAAAAATTAAAAGCAACTATAAAACATTTAACAGATAAAATAGATTCTCAAAACAAAGAAGAATTTTATATGCCTTCTTCAAAACTTCTAAATGAAGAATATTTTATTTTTCAAGAAAATGGTACAGATTATTTTGGAAAAATAATCCAACAACCAAATTATGAAGAAATTAAAAAAAGAGATATGGAAAAACCAGTAAGAAGAGAATCTCTTGCAATTTCTCCTCGTTTAGCAAAAATTTTAGTTAATTTAGCAGAACCAAAACAAACTCTTTTAGATCCTTTTTGTGGGGTTGGAACAATTATACAAGAGGCACTTTTACAAGACATAAATACAATAGGAATTGATAAAGATAAAAAAGCAATTGAAGGAGCAGAAAAAAATTTAAAATGGCTTAATTTTTTAAAAGAAAAATATGAATTAATAAATTCTGATTCAACAAAGATAAATATTCCAGAAATTTCTGCAATTGCAACAGAACCAGATTTAGGACAAATATTAAAAAAAATACCTCAAAAACATGAAGCAGAGAAAACATTAATTAATTTTAAAGAATTAATAATTCAAGTAATAAATAATTTAAAAGAAAAAGTTTCAGGAAAAATTGTTTTTACTTCTCCTTATATAAGAATAGGTAAAAAACGTTTATCTTGTAATATTGAAAATATTTGTGAAAGAACAAATTATAGATTAATTAAACAAATTCCTGAATTTAGAGAAAACCAAATTATTGGAAGGATGATTTATATTCTTGAAAATTAAACGAAGGTTTTTTAAACCAATTCTCAATAATTTATTTATGATAACAGGAAGAGTTATTCAATTTAGAAGAGGAAGACATACATTAAGAAAAAGACATATGTTAGTTGAAATTCCAAAAATAGATTCAGCAGAAAAAGCTTCTAAATTTTTAAATAAAGAAGTAATCTGGAAATCTCCAGCAGGAAAAGAAATTAAAGGAAAAGTTTCAGCAGTTCATGGAAATAATGGAGTTCTTAGAACAATATTTGAAAGAGGACTTCCAGGACAATCAGTTGGAACAAATGTGGAGATAAAATAAATGGCAGGATTAAGAAAAGCAAACGCATATTCTAAGAAAAAAGTAACTCCTTTTACAAGAATTTCTAAGAGAAGACAAAAATCTTTTATTAAAGTAATTCCTCCTCAAAAAATTGTTAAATTTGAAATGGGAAAAACAAGAGAATTTAAAAAAGGAAAATTTCCTTTTACAATGACTGTTGTTTCAACAGAAAAAGTTCAATTAAGACATAATGCAATGGAAGCTTGTAGACAATATATTAATAAAAAATTAGAAGCAGAATTAAATGGAAATTATTCTTTTAAAATAATTCCTTTTCCTCACCATATTCAAAGAGAAAATAGAATGCTTACAGGTGCAGGAGCAGATCGTATGCAAACAGGAATGCAACTTTCTTTTGGAAAATCAATGGGTAAATCAGCAATTTTAAAACCAGAATCAAAAATGTTTGTAATTGGACTTCCAACAAAAAAATCGGTAGTATTTACAAGAAAAATAGTTAATCAAACTAGGTCAAAATTACCTGGAAAAATAAGAATTAATATTACAGAAAAAAATAATTAGTTTTTATTCTTAAGAGAAATTTAATAAAGAAACTATATTTTCCTATTGTTACTCTTTTTAAAAGACAACATATAGAAAGGTTTATATAGTCTAAAAACTATTTAATATTATGCCAGAAAATAAACCTCAATATAAAAAATTAGAAAATGCTTTAGTTGCAAATGAATTTATTAAGAAAGAACAGTATACTGGAGCAAATATTGCTTTTTATGAACATGTTAAACCTAATTTAGGAGAAGAAGCTCAAAAATATGTTGAAGCAACAATGGGCTTAGATGATCCAAAAATAATAAAAAAACTTGTAGAAGCTTCTTATAAAGATTTTATGGGTAATTTTGAAGAACAAAAAATAAAAGATATCTTTGACTATTTTAAAACTTTAATTGGAGATAGTCTTGAAAAAGAAAAAGTTGAAAAGTTAAAAAAATATTTTGATGATTTTGGAAAA
>JAYENS010000050.1:0-8032 GCA_034722215.1 Nanobdellota archaeon | reverse complement strand
GTTATCTGAAGTTTTAATTTCAGATTGGAGCGTTATGTCAAGTTGGTTCGTTAAGAAAAATTGGGTACCGAACAGCGTCGCTGTTAGGCAAATCTAAAATTTAAATGAACAGGTATTAAATGAACTTCATTCATGCAAGTTCTATTTAATACAGTAATAACCTATAAAAAGCGAACTTTATTTGTAAATTAATGAGTAAAAGAAAAGAAAAAGCACTTGAAAATCTTAAACAAAAATTAGTTTTCAGAGGGTTTTCACTTCAAACAGTTAAATCTTATGTTTATAATTCTAAAAAATTTCTTGAATATTTGGATGAAAGTTCGCAAAAGGTTGATGAAATGGCTGTTAAAGAGTACTTTCAAAATCTTTATGATAAAAAATATGATGTGAGTACAATTAGATTGGTTAAAGCTTCTTTAGATTTTTTAATAAAAAATGTTCTTAGAAAAAATTTTGTAATTGAGGATATTCCCTATCCAAAGAAAAAGAAAACTCTTCCGAAAGTTCTTTCAAAAAATGAAATTAAAATAATTTTTAACGAAACAATAAATCAAAAGCATAAATTAATATTGCAAATGCTTTATTCCTCAGGAATAAGATTGAATGAATTGATTAATCTAAAAAGAGAAGATATTGATCCTTCAAGAAAAACTATTTTAATTTCTCAGGGAAAAGGGAAAAAAGATAGAATAACTATTTTATCTGAAAAATTATCTAAAGATTTATTTGATTATATTTGTAAAACAGAATTTAAAACAAAATATCTTTTTGAGAGTAGTAGAACTAAAAAATATTCTCAAAAAACAATTCAAAAAATTCTAGAAAAATCTTCTAAAAAATTAAATAAAAAAGTTACTCCTCATATGCTTAGACATTCATTTGCCACCCACCTTCTTGAATCTGGAACAGACATTAGATATATTCAAAAACTTCTAGGACATTCAAATCTTGAAACAACTTCAATTTATACTAAAGTTGCTAACACAGATTTATTAAAAATTAAATCGCCTTTAGATGAATTATAAAATGGAAAATCAAGAAAAAGTTTGGGACAGGATTGCTCCTGAATGGCATGAATATAAGAAAATTCCTTCTGAAGGTTCTAAGAAATTCTTAGAGAATGCTTCTGGAAAGGTCTTAGATTTGGGAAGCGGAAGTGGAAGACATCTTACTAAAATTGAAAATGGAAAAATGTATCTTTTAGATGTTTCAAATGAAATGCTTAAACTTGCTAATAAAAAGGCTAAAGAACAAAAAATTACAATTGAAACAATTCATTCTTCTATGATGAAAATTCCTATTGAAGATGAATTTTTTGATTTTGGGATCTCAATTTCTGCATTACATTGTATTGAAGGAAAGAAAAATAGAAAAAAATCTGTTGAAGAACTTTATCGTATCTTGAAAAAAAATTCAGAAGTTTACATAGGAGTTTGGAATTTTCAATCTAAAAGATTTAATCAAAAAAAAGGAAAAGAAAAAAGCGTTGGTTGGAGAGATAAAGGTAAAAGATATTATTATTTACATGATGAACAAGAAATTCACAATTTATTCAAATCTTCGGGATTTGAAATTGTTTCAACACATAATTCTGAAATGATGATTAATTTTATTGCTAGAAAAGTATAAAAAAAGAAATTCCTTAATTAATCTATGAAAAAAGAAGAATATCATAATGAAGAATTTATTGAAGAGAAAATTATTGAACCTATTAATATTCTTTTATCCTTTTTAATAGGAATTGCAGCTATCCTTTTTATTCTTGGAGCAAGAGGAAGTTTTGGATTGGATGAATCTGGATTTATAATCTTAATTGCAGCTGTTATTGTTATTTATGCTTTTGTAGTTATTGTTTTACTTAAACCTAAAAAAGTTTTAAAAAAATTACCTAGAGATACAATTGTTGAAAAAACTCAAATAATTGAAAAACCTATTTTAAAAAAGGTTCAAGTTCCAAAAACAATTATTAGATATAAAGAAAAACCAGTGATTAAAAAAATAATAAAAGAAATTGAAAAACCTATTATGACAGTTATTGATAAAACTAAAAAAGAATCTTTAAAATCAAAATATGTTGGTTCTAATTATACTGAATCTTATCATTTAAGAAATTGTAGATTTGCAGGAGTTATTAAACCTAAATACTTACTTGAAGAAAATGATAGAAAATATTTCAAATTAAGAGGTTATACTCCTTGTAAAGTGTGTAAACCAGATAAAAATTAATCTTTTTTCTTTTTATTCTTCACAATTTTTAACATATCTAAAAAAGATTTTTTTTCAAAAAAAGTTATTTCTTTATTAGCTAGATTAATATTTATTTTCAATAATCCAAAATTATTTAGAAAAGTTGTTGTAACCAAATAATCTTTTCCTTCTAATTTTTGTAAACTGAAAAGAATCTTTTGCATACTTCCTTTTAATTTTTCTTGTTCCATTTTTTCTTCAATTAATTTTTCAAAATCCTTTAAATCAAAATCATAATTCATTGAAAGTTTTTCAGGAATTCTTGGATCAAAATTATCAACATTTACAAATTCTGTTTTTCCATCAATTTTAAAAGAATACATTTTCTTTTCTTTAGGTAACCAAAAATCAATAGTTGCTTTGTTTTCTTTTCCCTTGTTTAAAACATCTAAAACAAAAAACCCAGAACAAGCAAAAGCATCTGGATGTTCTTTTGTAAATTTTTGATATTCTTCTGAATCTATTAACTTTTCATGATAAAATTGGAATTTCATAGAATAATACTATTAAAGAGCTTTAAAAGTTTTTTCACCAGAGATTAATTTTTCTAAAGCAATCTTTAAATTTGAAATTTTAATTCTCTTTTGTTCTGAAGTATTTCTATCTCTAATTGTTACCATTTTATCTTTAAGAGAATCATAATCAATAGTTATGCAAAAAGGAATTCCTTTTGTTGAACTTCTTAAATATCTTTTTCCTATGCTTCCTGCAATATCATAATCAACTATAAAATTCTTTTCTAAATCTTGTTTTATTTTTTCTGCTAATTTTTTTAATTCTGGTTTTTTTATTAAAGGAAATACTGAAACCTCAATTGGAGCAATATAATAAGGTATTTTGAAAATTGATTTCCCTTCTTTTTCTGATTTTTTATCATAAAATAAATCTATTAATGCATAAGTTGGTCTGTCTGTTCCAAAAGCCATTTCTAAAACATGAGGTGTGAACTTTTCTCCATTCTCTCGTGTTGCTTCAAGTTTTACTCCTGAGGCTTTTGAATGTTGTTTTAAATCATAATCAGTTCTATCGTGGACCCCACAAAGTTCTGTCCATCCATAATTATTTAAATTGACTTCAATATCCCAAGCATCGTCAGCATAGAATGCTTTTTCATCTTTATGATGTTGCCTTAATCTTATTTTATCTTCTGGAATTCCAAAATTTATATATTGAGTATAAGCAAGCCAAATACACCAACCATAAGCTTGGCTTTTTATTAATTTCTTTTTTAATGCTTCTGCAATTGTAATTATCTTTTCTTTGTAATCTTCTGTTTGTTCTTTTTCAGACCAAAAAGGAAGTTTTATGTTTTTAATTTTTTCATATTTTTCCCAATTATTTTTTTCTTTTGGATCAATAAAAATTTGACCTTCCGCCTGAGTAAATTCTCTTCCTCTTAGAACACTTTGCCTTGGAGAAATTTCGTTCCTATAAGCCTTACCAATTTGAAAAACTCCTAAAGGGAGTTTTTTTCTGAAATAATTGTAAAATTTTAAATAAGGAAGATAAGTTCCTGTTGCTGTTTCTGGCCTTAAAGAAGCATCTTTTCCTGCAACTTTTGTAGACATCATTAAATTTACTTTGTCTAAATTTTCTGATAATTTTCCTTTACAAGTTGGACAATTTATTTTTTTATCTTTAATAAAATCTAGAATCTTTTTATCTGAAAAAGAATCAGCAGGAACATCGTGTTTTTCTTCAATTAATTTATCTGCTCTAAAAACAGCCTCACATTTTAAACATTTTATTGTCCTATCTTGAAAAGTATCTAAATGTCCTGAGGCTTTCCAAACTTCATTAGGCAATATTGTTGGCCCTTCAATTTCCCGCATTCCTTCTTGATTAAATGTTTTTCTTACTGAATTTTCAACTTTATTTTTTAGAAGTTTTCCTAAAGGACCGTAGGTGTAAAAACCTGCAAAGCCTCCATAAATTTCAGGGCTTGGACCCCATATTAAACCTGCTTCTTGAACAAAGGATAAAAATTCTTTTGTTTCTGTCATAATTACAAGTAGTATTTAGGATTTATAAAATTTGGGTGTTTGAATTTTTAAATATTGCTAGAAATATATAAATACTTATAAAGAAATTTTTCTAATTATTCTATAGATATCAACAACTCAATTGATAAAGTTCATCAAAGGATTAAAAAAATATTTAAAAATAGCTGTTAAAGAGTATAAATCTTTGTTTGAAGGAATTGAAAAAAAAGTTTTGTTTCATTTAAATTCTAAAAAATTAGAAATACAAACAGAATTAAAATCCAGTAATAAGTTTAATTTATATTTTACTGCGAAAGACGAATATATTTTAGATGGAGACAAAATAGGGTTAAAAAAAATATTTGAAAAATATGAAAAAATTTATGAGACATTACATAATTCTAATTCACATTTGGTTAAAGAAACCTCTTCTGTAGAAATTTTGAAAACTGCATTTTTAAATTTTAGAAATTCTTTGGAAAAATCTTTTCAATAAAAACTTTAATTCTTCCCCTCAACCTCTTCTTCTAACTTACCAATAAACTCATCTAATTTCATTTTAATTATCTCTTTTTCACCTGGTTTTTTAATTGCAAGAACTTTTTCTTTTTGTTCATCTTCACCAATTGTTACAAGATAATTGAATCTTTCAATCGAAGCTTCACGAACTTTCTTTCCAATAGAATCTGTTTTATCATCAAATTCAACTCTGAAACCAGTTTCAAAAAGTTTATTGTAAACTTCTTTTGCGTATTTATTTACAGAATCATTCATTGTTAAAATTTTAATTTGATTTGGTGAAAGCCAAAGAGGAAATTTTCCATTATAACTTTCTGTGATTATTCCTAAAAATCTTTCCAAAGAACCATAGATTGTTCTATGTAACATAATTGGTTTTTTTTCCTTTCCTTTTCCATCTATATAATTTAAATCAAATCTTTCTGGAAGTGCCATATCTAATTGTATCGTTCCTAATTGCCAAGTTCTACCTAAAGAATCTTCAATATGATAATCAATTTTTGGCCCATAAAATGCTCCATCCCCTTTATTAATTTTATATTTTACTTTCTTTTCTTTTAATACTTCTTCAAGAATTTTTTCAGTAATATCCCAAACTTTATCTGAACCAATTCTTTTTTCAGGACGAGTTGAAAGTTCTATATGTTTTATTTTTAAATTAAATTGATTATAAATTTTTAAAGTAAGATCAATAATTTTCCCTATTTCTGCTTTAATTTGTTTTTCAGTGCAATAAACATGAGCATCATCTTGAGTGAATTGAATTACTCTAAATAAACCTGCTAAAACCCCTGAAAGTTCCACTCTATGAACAATTCCTAATTCTCCAACTCTTAAAGGTAAATCTTTATATGTTTTTGGTGTTGACTTGTAAATTAACATTCCCCCTGGACAATTCATTGGTTTTATTAAAAAATCTCTGTTTTCATATTTTGTCGAAAAATTATTTTCTTTATATTTTGACCAATGACCTGAAATTTCCCAGAGTTTTTTATCCATTATTTGAGGTGTTGAAATTTCTTCATAACCTGAATTTTTATGAAGCTCTCTCCAGTATTCTATTAATTTATTCTTAAGATGTAATCCTTTATCATGCCAAAAAACCATTCCCGGAGCTACTGGATTAAAACTCCAAAGATTCATTTTTCTTCCTATAATTCTATGATCATTCTCTTTTAATTTTGAAGTATCTAAAACAGATTTTGAAATTTGTTTCAATAAATTTGAGATTTCTTTATCTGTTAGATCTTCTTCATTCTCTTGCATTATTATTTCTCTTGAAAGTTCTGATAGAGGATGACCTTTAACCTTTAATTCAAAAGATTTATAGTATCCAAAGGGTGCCCTAAAAACTCCTAATTTCTCTTTTTTTAATCTTTTTTCCAATTCATCAAGAATTTCCATTGCTTTGGAAGGGTTTCCTAATTCTCGGGATAAATGAGCATAAGGATAAAGAACTACTTTTTTTGTTTTAATTTGTTCTAAGATTGATTTTGTATTTTGAACAAATTCTCCTAATAAATAATTATTAGCTAAATCGTTTTTTTCTACTGCAATTAAAATTACTAATACTTCTTCAACTCTTTTTTTAGAAATATCTTGTTTTCCTAAATCATCTATATTTTTTAGTGCTTTTTTCAAACCTTCCCATTCAATATAATCCACATGAAGATTAAGCGTTTTCATAAAATAAAATAGAAAGAGTATTTTATAAAATCATCGAATTATTGAAAAAACTAAACAAATTATAGTAAAAGTTTATAAAGTAATAATTACAAAATATTTGGGGAAATGAAAATTTCAAAAAAACAACAACAAAATCGTGTATTTTCTCGAGGGAAGATCGCAAGAGAATGGAGTTATAACTCAAATGAAACTACTAAAAGAAATAATCAAATATGG
The DNA here is from genome assembly GCA_034722215.1 of Nanobdellota archaeon. Lineage (GTDB taxonomy): Archaea > Nanobdellota > Nanobdellia > Pacearchaeales > GW2011-AR1 > GW2011-AR1. The sequence goes on along the minus strand of JAYENS010000050.1, from coordinate 1,382 downwards.
AACAGTATTATCTTTAGCAGTTGCTCCAAATTATCTATCCAATTCTGAGGAATTGCCTTTAAATTTTAATGAAAAATCTTTTGAAATTGCTTATGAAAAAATTCAAGAAGATATAGAACAAGAAAAATATAAAGATTTTATCCAATCTGTAAAAGATTACAAAATGCCTGAATTTAAAACTTATAGAGGCGTTGGAACTGAAAATTGTTCAAGATATATAAGATGGAATGGTAAAGATGTTCATGGGAAAACTTATTCTTGGGGAGATTCTTGGGATAGAATTTACAATGATTCTGTTGTTTCAAAAATTGATGGAGGTTATAATGAATTAGAAAAAATGGTAGAAAAAGGAACTTTAAAACCAGGTATGCTTGTTGGAATTTATTATACAGGAAGCTCTCATAAAAATAACAAAGATATGCAAGGTAACCCCGTTCAATTAACTCATGTTGCAATTTACAAAGGTCCAAAATTAATTAAAAAAAAAGATGGAACTTATGGAATTGAATTAGTTTTTGATCATAATTGGGGACCAAGACAAGAAAGGTTCTCTACAAAAGGTGAATGGTTTGAAAAAATGCAAGATTCTTTGATTGTAAAATATGTTCTTGATGAAAAGACTAAAAGTTAATTCTCAAAGCATATGACTAATTAATTAGCATAAATTATAATTCGCTTGTGAGTTATTTAGTCTGCGACTCTCTACCACCAAAGCAACGATACCTACTAGCAGGAATACCGCACGCAAAGAGGTCAAACCTATCGCTATTCGAATTAGACTTCACGACTCCTTCTATAGTTTGACTTTGTTTTGAATCTAATCTCCAAGAATATAAATCTTCTCTAGTAACCCATTTGTAAACATCATTAGCAATTTGTAAATCATTTTCTCCTAAAAGTGCTTTATAAAATTCTTTTGTTTTAGAATCTATAACCTTTTCATTTGGCCCAATAGCATTCACTTTTATAGATTCATCTCTCACTTTATGTTTTACTATGTCTTTTTCTCCTTCAGGGTTATAGAAAACACTAGTTCCACTTACTAAATAATAATTATAAAATGACTCTTTTAAAAAACTTCTAATCTCTTTTTTTTCTTTAGACTTTTTCATAAAATATGCTGCTTTAGTTATTGCATATTCCAAGTCTTTATCCATAATCTTAAAACCTGTTTCTCCTGCTTTTAATGCATCTTCTAAATGTCCTTCTTGATTATTTGAAGGTAAAAGTTCTTTCTTTAAATCTCTTGAAATTATTTTTCCATTATATTCAACATTTGGTATTGTCCAATAATCTTTTTCTTCAGAAGTTTCTTTTTTAATTTCTGCATTAGTAGAAATTATTTTTTCATAAGGAAATTTTGCTATATTCATAAAAATTTC
>JAYENS010000049.1:0-8605 GCA_034722215.1 Nanobdellota archaeon | reverse complement strand
TATGTAGAAGATGTTGATTTGAATTTAAATGGTTTTAATGGAAATATAAAAGGTAATTATTCTGTTTTTAGTGAAAAAGGTTTTGATATTTTTTATACGGATGGAATAGATACTACTAAAATTTGTAATTTTAAAGCTAAACCTTTTTCTTGTTATTTTGATACTGAAATGAATTTAGTTGCTTCAATAGATACTCAAGGAGTTGTTAAACACTATTATGTTAGAAATAATAAAGGGAATTTTGAAAAGCCAGAATTAGTAGGTTCTAATGAAAGTTTGGAGAATTAATTAGAAAAAATTCTGGGGGGATATAAATCTTTATTAATAGAGATTAATTTTTTATTTTATGAGTTTTAATTATGAGGTGGATTTTTCAAGTATTCCTAAGTTTTATTTTTCTTTTTGTAAATTTCATTTTTCTATAAAGAATAATTCTAAAAATAAAGAAATAAATCGTGAAAAATTAGAGAATATTTTGAATTCTTCTTCTAAATTTTTTGAAGATTCTAAAAATTATGAAATACAACAATCTGTTTTGAGTTTAGTGTATAATTTAGAATTAAAACAACAAATTAATGTTCGACTACCTAGTTTTTTTGAACAAATAGCTTATAAAAATAAATAATTTAGAGTTTTGAGAACCCAAATAAATATTTTTAGGTAATTTAATAAATACACTTTCTTTTTATCTTTAATGGAAAGGATTTATATTAAAGATTTAAAAAAAGGAGAAGTTTTGCTTAGAGGATGGGTTTATGAAATTCGGAATCTTTCTAAATTGAAATTTTTAATTTTAAGAGATATGTCTGGAATGGTTCAGTGTGTTGTTAAAGGAGATTTAATGGCAAAAATTACTGAATTAAGTCTAGAAAGTGTTGTTGAAATTTCTGGAAAAGTAAAGGAAGCTAAAGTTAAAGCTGATTTTTGTAGAACAGATGTTGAGATAGAAGTTCTAAATATTAAAATTTTAAATAAAGCTGAAAAATTGCCGATTCATGTTAATGAAAAAACAACAAGTACTGAATTGCCTACGAGATTGGATAATAGATCTTTAGATGTTAGAAAACCAGAAGTTGCTGCTCGTTTCAAAATTCAATCTTGTATAATCAATGGTTTTAGGGATTATTTTTATAAAAAAGGATTTATGGAAATTCAACCTCCTGCAATTATTGCTACTTCAACAGAAGGTGGAACAGATTTATTCAAAATAAAATATTTTGAAAAAGATGCATATTTAGCACAATCTCCTCAGTTATATAAACAATTAATGGCAATTTCTTTGGAAAAAGTTTTTTCTACTAGTACAATTTGGAGGGCTGAAAAGCATGATACTTCGAGACATATAAATGAGATTCGTCAAATGGATATTGAAGTAGGTTTTGCAGATGATATGCAAGTAATGAGTTATTTAGAAAAGTCTGTTCAGTTTATTGTAATAAAAGTTTTGAAAGAATGTGAAAAAGAATTAAAGATTTTGGATTTAGAATTAAAAATTCCTAAAGCGAAATATTTAACTTATGAAAAAACAATTGAAGTTTTGAGTAAAAATGGTTTTAAAAAAATAAAATTAGGAGATGATTTAGAGCCTGAAATGGAAAGAAAACTTTGTGAAATTTATAAAGATACAATTGTGTTTGTTTATGAATGGCCTGTTTCAATTAAGCCATTTTATATTTGGCCTAAAACTAAAAAAACTTCAGGAGGATTTGATGCAATTTATGGGGGTTTGGAGATTTCTTCAGGCGGGCAAAGAGTTCATGTTCCAGATATTTTAATTGAACAATTAAAATTAAAAGGATTGAAACCAAAAGATTTTTCTTGGTATGTTGATGCTTTTAGATATGGAGCGCCAATGCATGCTGGTTGGAGTATTGGTTTGGAAAGATTGAGTCAAGCGATGATGAAAGTTAATAATATTAGAGAAGTAACTTTATTTCCTCGAGATAGGAAGAGGTTGACTCCATGAAATTTCAATCAATATCTTCTGCAATGAAAAAAGGAAAAGGAAAAGTAGCTTTAAGAGGATGGGTTTATCGTGAGAGAGGAAGCAATAAAATGTATTTTTTAGTTCTTCGTGATGCTTCAAATATTATTCAGTGTGTTTTGAAAAGAGAAAATTTTGGAGATCAGTGGGATGAAATTAAAAAATTAAAAATTGAAAGTTCTGTTGAATTAGAGGGAAATATTAAAACAGATAAAAGAGCTCCAACTGGTTTTGAAGTTGAAGTTTCTAAATTAAAAATAATTCACATCGCTGAAGATTATCCAATTAACAAGGATTTGAATGAAAATCTTTTAGGAGATAGAAGACATTTATGGTTGAGGAGTAGAAAGATGACTGCAATGTTAAAAATACGTTCTACTATTTTTGGAGCTTTTCATGAATATTTTAGGAAAAATAATTTTTATGAATTCCAAAGTCCTTTGATGTTAAATGCGGCAGGTGAAAGTGGTTCTTCTGTTTTTAAAGTGGATTATTTTGGTAAAAAAATGTTTTTAGCACAAACTTGGCAATTGCATGCAGAAACTGCAATTTTTGCTTTGGAAAAAATTTATACTATGGCTCCTTCTTTTAGGGCTGAAAAATCAAATACTACTAGGCATTTATGTGAATATTGGCATTGTGAGATGGAGGCTGCTTGGGCAAAATATGAAGAGCTACAAGTTTATGCAGAGGGTTTATTGAAGCATGTTGTAAAAAAAGTTTTAGCTGAAAATAAAGAAGAGTTAGAAATTTTAGAAAGAAATTTAGAGATTCTTGAATCTACGGCTAATAAAAAATTTCCAAATATAACTTATGATGAGGCTCTTAAAGTTTTGGAAAAAAAGGGAATGAAAGTTAAATGGGGAGAAGATTTAGGAAAACAAGAAGAGGATAAATTAAGTAGTTTATATGATACTCCTATAATTATTAGGGATTATCCTAAATTAGTTAAGGCATTTTATATGAAAGAATCTCTTGGAATGGAAAAAGTACCTATTGAAAAGAAAACTGTTCAAGGTTTTGATGTTATTGGTCCTGAAAAATATGGTGAATTATTTGGAGCTTCACAAAGAGAAGAAGATATTGAGATTATTAAAGAAAATTTAAAAAGAGAAGGGGAAAATTTAGATAATTATGAATTTTATTTCGATTCTCGAAGATATGGTTCTGTACCTCATGGAGGTTTTGGAGTGGGAGTAGATAGAATTGTTTCTTGGATTTGTGGAATGAAAACTATTAAAGATGCTATTGCTTTTCCTAGAACAATGAGACGGATGAGTCCATAAAATGAAAGAGATTTTTTATTCTAAGAATTTTGAAGAGATAAAGAAAAAAATAATTGAAGGAGGATTTGAAAACTTTCATGTTGTTTTAACAGAAGATCAGGATTTTGATTTTGTAAATAAATTTGTGGAAGGAATAAAATAAAACATTTTATTAATTAAAACTTCTTCTATATAATATGGAAATAGAATATTTGAAAGGTTCGAAAAAGGAATTTTGGGAATTTGTAGATTTAATTACTTCAAGAGATAAAGTTGCAATCATGACTCATACTGATTTGGATGGTTTGGCTTCTGCTTTGTTTTTAGAGAAATTATTAAATGCAAAAAATATTGAAGTTGAATATATTAATTTTTTAAATATAAAAAAAGATATGGTTAAGGAACTCAATTTAGAATTAAATAAAAAAGAGATAACAAAAGTTTTCTTTTGTGATATTGCTGTTGAAAGTATTGATTTTCAAGGTTATGAAGAACTTCATAAAGAGATGGATGTTTTTGTTATTGACCATCATCCTATGAAAACTGATTTTGGAGAATTTAAAAATATTATCAAAACTAATTCAGATGATTGTGCAGCTTTAACTATTTTCGATTTGGGAGAAGGAATTTTTGATACAAAAGCTTGGGAATGGGTTGTGGCTTCTGCGATTTTTTCTGATTATTCTTATAAAAGAGAAGAAAATTTTGAATATTTAAAATCAATTTATCCAAATATTTCTATAGAAAATATTTCAAGTTCTATTCCTGGAATTAATGGAAGGAAAATTTCTTCTGCATTAGTTTATTATAAAGAAAATATTCAAGTTGTTTATGATTTAGTGAAGGAAAGAAACATGGAAAAATTAACAGAATTATATGAAATTGTTGAAGAAGAAGTGAATAAAATTGTTGAAGATTTTTTAGAGAATAAAAAATTTTATAAAACAAAAGATTTGTATTTATATGAAGTTAAATCTAATTTTGAAGTTGTTAGTTATTCTATTGGTTTGGTTTCGAAAACAAGCCCGGAGGACACTTTTGTATTTTATAAGAGAACAAAAGACGGAATGATTAAATTTAGTGCTAGAAATCAGGCAAAAGTTAAAGATATGGGAGAACTTATGAGAATTTGTACTCAAGGTTTGGAAGGGTCTTCAGGAGGAGGTCATGTTCCTGCTGCAGCTGCTATAATTCAAGAGAATGATTTTAAAGAGTTTAAAAGAAGACTTACTAAGAATTGTTAATTTTTTAGATACAAAACCTTAAAAATCATTTTTACTATTTTAATGTGTGATGAAATTTGAAGAGATAGAAATTAATTGGTTAGGTCATGCGGGATTTTTAATTGCACCGCTCGGTGTACTCAAAAACTCTGAATTAGATGGCAAAAATTATGTATTTAAGGAGGGAATTAATTCTGGAGGCAAAGTTATTTATATTGATCCTTATAAAATTAGAGATGATCTTCCTAAAGCAGATATTATTTTAATTACTCATGGGCATTATGATCATTGCAGTGTTGAAGATTTGGATAAAATTGTTAAAAAAGGAACAAAGATTTTTTTGACTGCTGATTCTCAAAGTAAGATTGCGCGTTTTAAAACTCCTATTTTGATGCAAATTGTTCAACAAGGACAGGAATATAATTTGGGAATAATTAAAATTTCAGTAGTTCCTGCTTATAATATTGATAAACCTTTTCATACTAAAGAGGAAGGTTTGGTAGGTTATTTGATTAAAATGAATGGACTCATTATTTATCATGCAGGAGATAGTGATTTAATTCCTGAGATGCAGAAGTTGACAGGACATAATCAACCCGATAAAAAATTTGTTGCATTGCTTCCTGTTGGGGGGCGTTTTACAATGAGTGCTGAAGAAGCTGCAGAAGCTGCAAGATTGATTAAACCTAGTTTGGCAATCCCTATGCATTGGGGTTCTATTATTGGTTCTAAAGATGATGCTGAAGAATTTAAAACACTTTGTGAAGAAAATAAAATTAAATGTGAAATTCTTGAGAAATACTAATTTTATATGAGACCTAAAAGTTTTTAAAGGGAATTTATTTGAATTTGGAATGATTAGAAATAACTCTCAAATTTTTCCTGGAACAACTATTATTGGAGATAAGAGGACAATTTCTCAATTAGAAAAAGATGTTGTGGCTTTTTCAGAGACTTTTGTAAGATCTTTTCAAGATAAAAAGTATTCATTTGATCTTTTGGATTTTGTAAATAAAAGATATTCTTTATTAAAAATTAGTGATTCTACTGGAAAAGGAATTGCTGTTATAAAATATAATTATGTAAATAATCAAATTAAAGTAGTAAATGGAATTTTGGGAAAAACCTCAGAAGATTATATTTCTTATTTAAAAGGAAATTTAGGTTCTGATTGTTTTTGTAATTAGTTTTATTAACTCTTTTTTCTTTTATTTTTTATGAGGGAAATTATTCATGCGAATATTGGTTTTAAAAGATGGTTCTTTTTTGTAGCAGGAATTATTGCAACTTTAGCTTATAGAATAATTATTGTTTTAGATGGAATGTCAATTAAAATTGCTTGGTATATTGGGACGATTGGATTTATTTTATATTTTTGGCATAGGACATATGTACAGAAGAAAAGAGCAGAACTTGTTAGAAATAATAATTTAGTTAATATTGTTAATAGATTAAAAGGTTTAAAGAAAAATCAAAAAGAAGCTTTGAATTATCTTGTAAAATCTTCTGTGACTTCAAAAGTTAGATGGAATTCTTTGTTTATTTTTTGGTTAAGTATTTTAGCTTTAGTTGTTGGAATATTGGTTGATTTTATTTTATGATTATTTTGCTATGTTCCATAAACTCATAAAAAAACTTTTAAAAGAATCTGCAATCAATTTACTTGTTATGTGAATACAAGTTAATTCTTCTCCATATGAAAATACTAATACTTGATTATCTATAATATCTATAGCTGTTGGAGTGATTCCGTTTAACCATTTAATTTTTATTTGTTTTAGCTTCTTATGTCTTTTATAATATTTAGAAGTGTTTTCTGAGAATAAATAAAGAGCTTTCTTTTTTTTCTTTTCTATTATTTCATTTGTGAGATGCCACCAAAAATTATTATATTTTTCATTTTTAGTTCCTCTTATTCCCATTACACATATTTTTTCTTGAGCATTTGAAAATAAGTTTTCAATTAAGGGTTTTATTGATTTTTCTCCTAAGATAATATTTACAGAAGTTTTATCTATTGAATTAATTTGTAGTTTTATTAGTTTTGGGAGAATTTCTTTAAGATTTTTTTCTTTTTCTTCTAATTGATTTTTTTTATCTGCTATGTAATTAATTAATGCACTTGGACTTGTGGCTTCAAAATGTTTTATTCCTTTAATTTTAGTTGTGCTAATTAAACTCTTTTTATGTAATTTATCTAGAATTTCATAAATTTTTCCACTAGATATTTTTGATTCTTGAATTATTTTTGAAGTTGTTGAAATTCCTATTTTGAGCAGGGCTAAATAAACTTTTGATTCGTTTTCTGTTAAACCTATGTTTTTTAGTAGTTCTTCATACATTTTACATCCCACAAAGGGGGAGGACATATTTAAATATTTCTTTTAATAATTACTATTATATAATAATAACTTTCAATATAGAATTGAAAGGAGGTAAAAACAAAAATGAAAAAAGAAAAAAATTTAGAAAAAGAATTGAAAATTACAAGGGATAATTTGAAATCTTCAGAGGTGATTTTGGAATCTATCAAAGGAGGATTATTAGTGGGAGGAGTTACAGGAGGTATTGCTTATTTTACAGGTCAAGACTCTGAGTTAGTGAAAAGTATGATGGATGTAGTCCCAGAGTATATTGGTCATGGAGCAATTTTAGGATATATTATAGGAAATGCTCGTAATTATTTTCTTTCCAAGAGATAAGTTATTAAATTGTTTTTATTTTATGATTAAATTAAAGTAGTTCTTCAAATCTTTTTAATTCATTTTTTTCATATTCTTTTTCTTCTATTATTTCTCTTTTAATTAGATTTTTATAAAATTCTATTATCTCTTCTGAAGCTTCATAGGATCCAATAGTTTTTTTTGATTTTATAATTATACGATAATTTTTTTCATTTGGGTTTGGAAATTCACCTAATACAATTGAAAAATTTTCAATGTTTGTGCTATAAACTTGTTTAAACATTTCTTGTTTGAATTCCCATTTTTTTAAAGGTATTTCTTTTAGTTTTTTTGTTAATTTTTTTAAAAATTTTTTTTCTAAATTTTTCATAAAAATTTAAAAGAGATTTATTTCTTAATATTTTAGGTGTAATATTACATCTTTAGAAAGAATTCCATTATTTTCTTTTCAGCTTTTCTAAGATTTTTTTGAAAGGTTGAAATTGGTTGTTTTTTCTTTTTTGATAGAGTAATTAAATTTGATTTTCTTGGAAAATCATAGTATTTATTTTTAAAAGCAAAATTTTTTATTTTTATTAAATTAAACTTAATATTCTTTTTTGTTATGTTCATAATTTTTTCTAATTTTTTTCTTTTCCAATGAGCTATTTCATATTCTTGAGAAAAATCATTTTTAATTATAACTGGATTAATATAAATTAAATCTCCTTCATATAATGGAAGAACTTCTATTGGTTGTTTAATTGACATAATAATGAAGTTTTTTTGCTCTTCAAAATTTGTTATTTCTTTTTGTTTTTTTAATTTTTTTATGAATTGTTTTTTTTTCTTTTCTTCACCTTCAATAAATCCTGCAGATGTTAAAATAAAATAATTTTTTTCTTTTTTGATATTTAAAGGAAAACCAAGTAGTTTAAGGTTATATTTATTTGCCAATTTATTTAGGATGTTTTCTTTATTTGTAAATTTACATTTTAATATCCACATGTTAAATTTAAAAGAACTAATTCGTTTAAAATTTTATGGATTCATTTGAACAACGTAAAAAAGATGTTTTATCTAAGAAAGATAAATCAAGTATTGGGAAGTGGGATGAAAAGATAGTTTCACTTTGTGAGAAGATCAATTCTTTGGAGAATTATTATACTACTTCTTCTTGTGCAGGGCGGGTTGTTGTGATTAAAGATGAAAGTAAGAAAGGTCCTGGTTTGTTTAAATTTGTAAGTCATGATTTAGTTAATTTTGAGGATTTTATTTTAAAGATTAAAAAATTAAAAGGAAATTTTAAATTTAAACAAGAACCTCCTATTTTACATGTTGCTTGTAGGAATTTGGAAAGTGCAAAAAAATTATTAGAAAATGGTTTGAAAATTTTTAAGAGGTCAGGGATTATTTCTTTAGGAAAGAATTTTATTGTAGAATTAAATGGAACAAATAAAATTGAATTTC
>JAYENS010000048.1:7058-8841 GCA_034722215.1 Nanobdellota archaeon | reverse complement strand
TTTTTCCATTATATTCAACATTTGGTATTGTCCAATAATCTTTTTCTTCAGAAGTTTCTTTTTTAATTTCTGCATTAGTAGAAATTATTTTTTCATAAGGAAATTTTGCTATATTCATAAAAATTTCAAATGCTTCTGCATGATTATCTGCAATTTTATATGTTGGTGCCATGTATTTCCTAAAATTCTTTTGTTTATAAAAATTATTGTGCTAGAAAACTACTCACTCTTACTTTCAAATTCAGTATAATGACATTTACCACAATAAACTCTATTCTTTGCAACCATTAAAAACACTCCAGGCCCACATCTCGGACAAGTTTTTCCTCTTGAAACACTTTCTCCATCAATTTTATATTTAGTATATTTTTTACTAGTAGGTTTATTTTTATGAGGTTTCTTTCCTTTCTTAATAATCTTCTTTGCCATTATTTTTTATCTCCTTCTTTATTTTCTTCTTTACTCTCTTCTTCAGTACCTGATGATACACTTTCAGACGCTACTGCCGCTTTCTCTGCGGCTAATTTTTCTTCTACAGCTTTTTTTTCAGCATCAATTTCTTGTTTTGTTTTATTCACAACTCTATAAAATTCTTCTTGAGAATTATAAATATCTAAAATAATTTTAAAAACATTAGACCCAAATTGTGAATCAATTTTTCTAATTCTTATTAAATTTTTATTTGCTTTAAATTCTTTTACAATTAATTCTTTAGCTTGATCAAAACTTGGAACAATCTCATTTTCAACTTCTAAAACAATCTCTCTCCTAGAAAATAATTCATTTACATTTTCAGTTTTATTTAGAATTTTCATCTTGTTTTTATAGCAAATTCGCCATTCTCTTTAATTTCTAATTTATTTGCAATCTCTGATTTTTCAGCGTTCAAAACAAACATTTTTCCTTTAAATGATTCTGTAAATTCTTTTGAACCACATTTAGGACATTTATCTCCATCCAAATAAACAGTCTTACAAATCTTACATGCTTTTTCTTTTGCTTTTGCCATTATTTCTTGCTCCCCTTCTTAGACTTCAAAGATACTCCTTTGAATTTAGTTCCTTTTTCATTTGTTTTAATAATTTTCTTTACATCTGCTTTAGCTTTTTCTTTTTCTTCTTTAATCCATTCTAATTTTCCTAAACCAGGTTGTCTCATTGTTAATCCAACTTTAGGTTCATCACCTTTATGACTAACTGCAACAATTCTAGAAAGGCAAAAATCTCCTGATTTTAAAGCTCTTCCACTTGATTTTCCAGAAAGTGAACCAGCATCGCTAAATGAAACAAAATCATCCATTGTTTGACTAATATGAATCATCCCTTTCATAACCCCCATATTCATGAAAGCCCCAAAATTAGTAATCTCTTCAACTTTACAAAAAATTAATTCATGCATTTCAGGTTTCCATGCAAGGACTTTAAATAAACATTTATAATAGGCAGCACCATCTCCTGGAATAATAACTCCTTCTCCAATATCAATAACCTCAACAATAGAAACAACTTTTCCTACTTCTTTATCATAATATTCTGCATATGTCTCTTCAAGTTGCGCAACTACAGAATCCTTTGTAGGCATACCAAATAACTGGGGATCAACCCGAACATAGTCTTCAATCTCAGTTAAATAAAACATTTTAATCGAAATTTAAAGTAAAAGTTCGTTTAAAAGCTCTTCGGTTACATTTAAAAAGTTTTTACATAAAATTTTCTATTTAGTAAAATATTTGGTTTAGATTCCCATAATCTTTTCTAACTTGCTTCAGCAAGCATCTTTAGAA
>JAYENS010000048.1:0-6958 GCA_034722215.1 Nanobdellota archaeon | reverse complement strand
TAAAAGTTCGTTTAAAAGCTCTTCGGTTACATTTAAAAAGTTTTTACATAAAATTTTCTATTTAGTAAAATATTTGGTTTAGATTCCCATAATCTTTTCTAACTTGCTTCAGCAAGCATCTTTAGAAGGGGTTTAACAAAGGGGAACTTTAGAGGCTCATAATCTTTTCTAACTTTCTTTAACAAGCATCTTTAGGAGGGGTTTAACAAAGGGGAACCTTAGGTGCCCCTGTTACTGCAACTCCAACTTCTTTTTATTTCTAATAACCAATTTTCTATTTGCAACTGCTTTTTTTAAAACTTTATCCATTGTTCCTAAAACAACTTTAGGGTTTTCTTTACAATATTTAATCAAACCTTTATCCACATATTTTCCAGGAGCAGAAATTTTTTCATGATCATTTACTTCAATCATTTTCAAAGCCAAATTAGCTTCTTCCTTAAATTTCAATTTTTTATTTGAATCTCTTAAACGTTTAATCTCTTCAATAACTTCCACAGGAATCAAAACACAATCTCCTCTAAGTAAAAGCTCTTCAAAAAAATCAAGCTTATTTCTAATACAATTCAATACAAAATTTGTATCTAATACTACCTTTGACATAATTATAATTATAAAAACAAGTATAAAAGATTAATCTTAACATTTATAATATCTCTCTCACTATCTTTTCTATGAAAGAAAGTGATAATATAAAAAAAATCCTAACACAAACTCTTGAAGCAATAAAATCAAATAATACACAAACACTAAAAAGTCTAAGTAATCAAACAATTCATTCAGCTTCAATAACTCAAGATAAAGACAACATAATTGTTGCAGTTATTATTTATGCTTTAGGAAAAATATTTGAAAGAAAAGATTATCAATTACTAAAAGGTTGGAAAAACTTTTTAACTTTAACAAAAACCTCTTTAGAAAGATCAATTAAAGATATTGAATTAAATAAAGAAGAAGCATTTAGAAAAGATATTCAAATTATTTCAAAAGCAATAAATAAAGTTTCTCCAAAATTAAAAAAATATGTTCAAGAAGTTTTTGAAAAAGCAAAAATAAACAAAGCTTCAAGACTTTATGAACACGGGCTTTCCCTAGGAAAAACAGCAAATCTTTTAGGAACATCTTTATATGAATTAGCAGGTTATACAGGACAAACGGGAATTTCAGATGTGGCTCTTAATCAAACAATAGGAACAAAACAAAGAATTAAATTTATTGAAGGATTTTTCAAATGACTGAAAAAGTATTAATCTTCGACGCTAGTTCTCTAATTAGTATTGCCATGAATGGACTTTTACCTAAATTAGAAAAACTAAAAGAAATTTCAAACGCAAAATTCATAATTCCAAAAGAAGTACACTATGAAATAATTAAAAGACCTCTAAATATTAAAAAATTCGAACTTGAAGCACTTCAATTAAATCTCTTAGTAAAAAAGGGAATTTTAGAATTACCCAATTCATTAGGAATAAAAGATTCAGAAATAACTTCTAAAACAAAAAAGATAATGAATCTTGCTAATAAAACTTTTTTTGAGAATAATCAAAAAGAAATTCATTTAATTGATTTAGGAGAATCAGCTTGTTTAGCTTTAGGAAAAATATTAAATGAAAAACAAATTGAAAATGTTTTGGTAATAGATGAAAGAACAACAAGAATACTTTGTGAAAAACCAGAAAATTTAAGGAAACTTATGCAAAAAAAATTACACAGAACAATTAATTTTAAAAAAGAAAATCTTTCACATTTTAAAAATTTCAAAATAACAAGATCTTGTGAATTGATGTATCTTGCTTATAAAAAAGGATTTTTTGAAATTACAAACAAAAAAATAGTTGACGCTTTTCTCTATGCATTAAGATTCAAAGGTTGTTCTATTTCTACAGAAGAAATTAAAGAAATTAAAAAAATGCGATAATCTTAAAAATAAATTAATTCTAAGAAATATATGGGTGCGTAGTATATTGATAGTATGTCGGCCTCCAGAGCCGAAGGGGGGGGTTTGATTCCCTCCGTGCCCACTTTTATCAATAAAATCAAACCCTTTAGATTTCGTTCCAAAAACTAATTTTCATCTTGAAACAAAATACACTCCAAAAAGAATTAAAAATATTCCAATAAATTTGTTTAAAGTAATTGTCTCTCCAAAAAAGAAAAAAGAAAAAAGAGTTACCCAAATATAACTCGTTGCAACTAAAGGATAAAGAATCGAAAGATCTCCTTGTTTTAAACACCAAACAAAAAGAATTGCAGATAAACCATATAAAAAAACTCCAATTAAAAAAGGAAAATTAGTTAAAATTTTTCCAATTTCAAAAGAAAATTTTTCAGAACCCATTTTTAAAAAAACTTGACCAAAAGATCCAATCAGAGCAACAAATAAAACAGTTAAAAACAAAATTTGTTTCATATTCTCTAAAAAAAGTCTTAATTTAAAAAGATTTGGATACTTAATAAAAACATGAAAGAGAGAGAAAAAAATTATCTAAAATGGCTACCTTTAATTCTTATTTTAGTATTTCTTTCCTTCTCTTATGCCCAAAAAATTGATTTAACAAATTCAGATATTGGAAGACATATAAAAAATGGAGAACTCTTTATAGAAGAAGGAAAGATTATCTCCACAAATTTTTATTCTTATACAGAAAAAGATTATTCTTTAGTCACTCATCACTGGGCCTACGGCCCATTTGTATATTCTATTTGGAAATTAGGAGGTTTCAAGTTGCTCTCAATAATAAATATTTTATTTTGTCTCTTAACTTTTATTTTATTTTTTAGCATAGCAAAAGAAAAAGGAAATCACAAATTAGCAATATTGTTAAGTGTAGTTTTAATCCCCTTAATAATTTTAAGAAAAGGAATACGACCAGAAATAATAAGTTATTTCCTTTTAGCAATATATTATTTTCTTCTTACCAAATTCAAAGATAAAAAAATAAATTATAAAAAATTATTATGGATTTTAATACCTTTACAGATAATTTGGGTGAACACTCATTTATTTTTTATATTTGGAATTTCAATAATTTCTTTTTTTACTATTGATAGCTTTATTAATAAAAAAGAAGATTTAAAAAAATATTTAATTTTATTAGGAAGCATCATTGTTGTTTCTTTAGTTAATCCTCATTTTTTAAAAGGACTTTTAGAACCTCTCTTAATTTTTAAAGAATATGGATATCTTATCGCAGAAAACATGGGAGTAATATTTATGCAAAAAAGAAATTTTTCACATATTTATTTATTTTTTGAATTTCTTTTTTTATTAGGATTTATTAGTTTTTTCATTTCAAAAAAAAGTTTTAAAAAAAATATTCTAAATATCCTTCTTTTTATTTTCTTTGGAATTTTAGCTTGGAAAATGATTCGAAATCTTGCAATTTTTGGACTAATTTTAATTCCAATTCTTTCTGAAAATTTAAAAGGAATTTATGATAAAATAAAAAATAAAAAACAAATAAAAAAAATTTTAATTTCTTCATTAATTATCTTTATTTTTATTTTAGGAGGATTAAATTATTTTTCAATGAATTCAGGAAAAGGAATTGGATTAATTGAAACAAATCAAAATTCATTCAAATTTTTTAAAGAAAATAATCTTGAAGGACCAATCTTTAATAATTATGATTTAGGAAGTTATATTATTTTTAACTTATTCCCTCAAGAAAAAGTCTTTGTAGACAATAGACCAGAAGCATACTCTACCAATTTTTTTGAAAATATTTATGTTCCAATGCAAGAAGATGAAGAAACATGGAAAGAATATGAAAAAAAATATAATTTAAATATTATCTATTTTAACAGACACGATTTAACTCCTTGGGCACAAAAATTCTTAATAGAAAGAATAAAAGATTCAGAATGGATTCCAGTATACGTGGACAACTTCACAATAATTTATTTAAAAAATGATGAAAAAAATAGAGAGATAATAGAAAAATTTGAACTTCCTAAAAAAATTTTCACAATAAATTAAATCTCTTCTTTTCCTCTTTTCAGATTTGGTTAAATTTTAAAGAATTAATAGTGGATTTTTGTGAATTCCTAACTAAGCTCTAATTTCGCTTTGCAAACTTTCTCTCCATTTCATTACGCTCGGAACATCTAACAACAATTTTAAAACAATTCTTCTTCTAACAAAAATTATTCACTATTTCCATTTTCAGAATCAATAACTTTTACAACATCACTAACCCTATCTCCGTCCTGTAATTTTACAACACGAACACCTTGAGCAGCACGACCCATCACACGAATATTTTCTAAAGAAGTTCTAATGACAATTCCCTTCGCTGTAGTAATAATAATTGAATCCCCTTCATTAACAGAAACAGTATTCACAACCTTCCCTGTTTTATCAGAAACTTTCAAATTAATAACTCCTTTTCCAGCCCGAGCAGTTTTTCTATAATCCTGAACAGCAGTTCTTTTTCCATAACCTTTTTCAGTAATTGTAAAAATAGCTTCTTTATCCAAAACTTCCAAACTCACAACTTCATCTCTTTCTCCCATTTTAATACCAGTAACCCCATAACTAGCCCTTCCCATAGGCCTCAATTGTTTTGAATTAAATCTAATTGATTTTCCATCTCTTGTAGCCAAACTAATTTCTTGTCCTTCTTTTAAGACTTCCACTCCAATTAATTCATCGCTCCCATCAATAGGTAAATTAATTGCTTTAACCCCTGAAGCTCTTGGTTTTGAAAAATGACTCAAAGCAATTCTTTTAACTTGTCCTTTTTTAGTTGCCATTACTAAAAAATCTTCAAACTTTTTAACAGAAATAACATTTGTAACTTTCTCCTCTTTTAATCCAAGTAAATTAACAATTGCTTTTCCTTTACTATATCTTTCAGCTTCAGGAAGATTATAATTTTTTAACCAAAGAACCCTTCCTCTCGTCGTAAAAAACATTAAATAATCATGAGTTGAACAAGTCAATAATTGTTTTGTAAAATCACCAGTAGTTAAACCACTACCAATAACCCCTTTTCCACCTCTCTTTTGTTCTTTGTAAGTTTGAATATCCATTCTCTTAACATAACCCTTATCAGTTATAGAAACAACAACATCTTTTTCTTTAACCAAATCTCTTTCAGAAATTTCTCCAAATCCTCTTTTCAAAACTTGCGTTCTACGAGCATCCCCATATTTTTCTTTAAGCCCTAAGACTTCTTTTTTAATAATTTTCAAAACTTCTTTAATATTTCCAAGAATCTTGTCATATCTTTCAATTCTCTTGAGAAGTTCTTTTAATTCATCTTTTAATTTATTATGTTCTAAAGAAGTTAATTGTCTTAACTTAGTTTCCAAAATTGCCTTAACTTGATTCTTTGTAAACTTAAATTTATTCATTAAAGTTTCAGAAGGAGTTTTATCTTTTCTAATAATTTTAATAACTTCATCTAAATTGTCTAAAACAATTAATAAACCATCAACAATCTCCTTTCTATTTTTTGCTTTTTTTAATTCAAAAGTTGTTCTTTTTGTAACAATTACTTTTCTATGGCGAACATAATTTTCCAAAACATCTTTTAATCCAAGAACTTTAGGTTTACCATCCACCAAAGCTAAAAAATTAACATTAAAAGAATCTTGTAATCGAGTATATTTATACAAAGCATTAATCACAAACTGGGCATCAACACCTTTTTTTAATTCAATAACAATTCGAATTTTACCTTTACTAGATTCATCTCTTAAATCAGAAATATCTTTTATTTTTTTATCTCTAACAAGATTTGCAATTTGAGTAATTAAAATAGATTTATTGACCATATAAGGAATTTCAGTAATTATTATTACATCTTTTTTCTTTCCTTCTTCAATCTCTGTTTTACCTCTCATAACCATTTTACCTCTACCTGTTTTATACAATTCAATCATATCTCCTTGGACCAAACCTCCTGTAGGAAAATCAGGACCAGTAATAACTTTAGATAAATCTTCAACACTCACAACAGGATTATCAATATAAGTAATAATTGCATCACTAACTTCTCTTAAATTATGAGGAGGAATATTTGTTGCCATACCCACAGCAATACCTGTAGCGCCATTCAACATCAAAGTAGGAAGTTTACCTGGAAGCAAAGTAGGTTCTTTCAAAGAACCATCATAATTATCTTGAAAAGAAACTGTTTCTTTATCAATATCTTCCAACAACTCAGCACTTAATTGTCTTAATTTAGCTTCAGTATATCTCATTGCAGCAGGGCTATCTCCATCAATAGAACCAAAATTACCTTGTCCAAAAACAAGAGGATATCTTAAAGAAAAATCTTGAGTCATACGAGCCATTGCTTCATAAATTGAAGAATCCCCATGAGGATGAAATTTACCCATAACATCTCCCACAACTCTTGCGGATTTTTTTGTTGAAGTATTAGGTTTCAAACCCATTTGTTGCATAGCATAAAGAATTCTTCTCTGAACAGGTTTCATACCATCTTCTATCGACGGAATCGCACGAGAAACAATAACACTCATCGCATAATCAAGATATGATTTCTTCATTTCTACAGTAACTTCTGCATTAAGAACACCTTTCTCCTTAGGAAATCCTTTAAAATTTTCAGCTACTTGAATTCCTGGATTATCTTCTTCAACTTGTGTTTTATCTATTTTTTCTTTTGTCATTTTATTCTTCAATAAATTCCTCCAAGATATTTGAAATAATTTGTTGTTTATCCTTTTTGTAATTAATAATTAATTCAACTGTTTTAGAAAAATAAATTATATCAACAGAATAATTTTTATTAGAAAAATTTTCTATTTTTTCATTATATTCAGAAATTTTATCTTCTTTATCCCAAGTATAATTATCATTCTCTTCATTATAATAAATTCCTATTGCATCAGCATTTTCTAATCCAAGCTTAACTAAAAACTTTCTTAAAAAAGAAAAAACTTTTTGCTGTTTTCTAAAACTATATTTACTTCTAAAAGAATTCTT
>JAYENS010000047.1:0-28728 GCA_034722215.1 Nanobdellota archaeon | reverse complement strand
GGCAAAATTCTAGAACATTTAACACATTGGTGAGGCATTGTAATATTTAAAAGAAGGAGGGTTATTTAAAATTATTTATTCAACAACAATTCAATTTTCTTTGGATCTCTTTTAATTTCCTTTACAATTGAAGCAGGACCAATTATTGTGATAGCTCCTAAATCTGCTCCGCTTAAACTTATTGCAAGACGTGTTTTGAACCTATCAAAAAAGCTTTGTTGAGCTCCGTTTGAAGCTATTA
This sequence comes from Nanobdellota archaeon, assembly GCA_034722215.1. GTDB lineage: Archaea > Nanobdellota > Nanobdellia > Pacearchaeales > GW2011-AR1 > GW2011-AR1. Next base: position 28,487 of record JAYENS010000047.1, on the reverse strand, counting down.
CAGCCAATTCAATACCTTTGAAGTTTTTTACATGACCAATCATTGCCATCGTATCTTCAATTAAACGAGTTTCTTCTTCAGGTTTAAGCCTTCCTTGTAAAATTAAAATTGAATTTGTAAAAACTATCCCTAAAATTTTCTTAATTCTTTCTGTTGAAGTCAATCCTCTTATTTCAGTATAAGGCATAAACTGGATTGAAAATCCTTTTATTTTTTTCACCACTTTTTTCTTTACCATTTTATTTTACTTTTTTTGCTAATTTAAACACTTGCTCATAAAAATTATCTAAATTTTTTCCGTACTTTGCACTAATACCTACAACAGGATATTCTGGAAAAGCTTCTTCGATTTTCTTTATTTTTGCTTTTCTTAAATCTGATTTATTTGCTACAATTAAAACAGGAATTTTTCTTGCTACTAAATTTCCTATAATTGTTATATTTACTTGATTGTAAGGATTTTCTGTAGCATCTAATACAATCACTACAACACTCATATCATCTAACCATTTTATTGATTCAATTATTCCTTGTGTTGCTTCTTTTGCTCTTGTTTTTGCTTCGCCTTTTTTTACTTTATATTTTAGAAAGTCCTCATAATCAACTTTTGTAGCAATTCCAGGAGTGTCTACCATTTTAAAAGTCATTATTTTTCCTTTATAAGAAATCTCAACTTTTTCTTTGAATTGAATATTTCTTGTTTCGTGAGGTACTTTTGATACACTCCCTATTTCTTCTCCTGTAAAATCCTTACAAATTCTATTTGCTAAAGAAGTTTTACCTGCATTTGGAGGACCGTAAAAACCTAAGCTAATATCTTTCTTATTCTTGAAAATTTTAGAGATAAATTTCTTAAAAAAATCCATTTTTATTTTTGCCATGTTAAACTATTGTTTTCTCTTATTTATTAAAGTTTTTATCCTTTTTTTACCTAAAAAAACAGGAAGTCCTGTGTTTTTTCCTGAATATTTTTTAAAAGCATAAGATATTTGTTCTGGTTTCCATCCAACTTTTTTTAAATTCTTTCTAATTTCTGTTTGAGACATTTTTTTATTTTTTGAAGTATTGATATAATTTAAAATATTGAATAGATTGTTTCTATTTGGAAATAAATGAGATTCATAATTCTTTCTATACCACATACTCATAAAATAATAAACTATCAAAACTACAACAATTATAAACAGAATAATTAAAATTACAAAAAGTGTTTTGTTTTTTTCTTCATGCTCTTCATAGAATTCATTTGTATTTAATTTAGATAAATCTGGGGAGAAAAAAATAGGTAAATTTGCTACATCTATTTTTCCAGTAGATGAAAATTTTATTTTTTCATTATTTTTTATTTTATAATATTTATAATTATTTATTGAATTAACTAATCCAGGATTTTCAAATTGTAATTTTTGTAAATTTTCTATTATAAAATATACTTCTTCAGAATCTTTTATATTTTTAAAATTTAAAGAATAAATCCTAAATCCATAAATATTTTCTCCTGATTCTTTCAAAAATGAAACATCTTTAGTAGAAATTTTAGTAGAAATAGAATTTTCATACCAAGATAAAATTGATGAAGAAGTTAAATTTGTAGATTTATTTTGTATTTGTGCTAGAACTTTCATATCTATTATGTCTTCATCAGGATAAAAAAATATCTCATCTGTAGAAGAAATAAATAAATTCTTAGGTAAATTTATCTCTAGAACAGATTTTACCAATTCTTCATAAGCTATTCCTGTTAAATTTTTTGCGAAATCAGTTTCAATTTTTTTTATTTCTAATTTAGTATTCTCAAAATTAATAGAATTTTTTATCATTTCTTTGGTAAAAATATCTAAACCAGAAAATATTAATTCTATATTTTTTATGTTTTGTTGAAAATCATATAATCTCTTTTCAACAAGTTTATTAGAATCAAAAACATTTACTTTAAATTGTTTTGAAAATATTTGATTTAATTGATTGATAATTTTCACTTCAATAATAAATTCTCCTTCAGAAGAATAAGAATGAATTGTTGTGTTTTTTGTTGTATTTAATATTTCATTATCTCCAAAATCCCAAATATATATTTTTCCAAAAATATCTGAATTTATATTTATTTTTGCAGGAAAAAATACTGCAAAATTTTTTGGAGAAATATCAAAAATTAAATCAAGTATTTTGATTTTCTCCTTAAAAATATTTATTCCATCAAAATCTATTTCATAATTTTTTTCTCCAATTGTAGAGGGTGTTTTAAAACCAGCATTACTTATAGATAATAATTGATATTCTGAATTTATTTTTGGGGCTGTGATTTTGAAATCATAAAAATTATTTTCCTCTATTCCAGGTAATCCTTTTTTAGAATAAATTATTTTAATATCTTTAATATTTATATCTTGATTTATATTTGAATTTATTTTTATTGGAATCAAACAACTATCTGTACAATTATTATCATATTTTTCTTGAAGATAATTTTCCATTAAAATTGAAAATTCAAACTCTTCTTGGATATTTTTTATTTCTATTAAAGAGGGTTTTGCAAATTTTAGAGTTTGCGCAGAAATAAAGTAAGCTGTTGTAGGGGTTTTTATAGGATACCCTGAAAAACCACAAGTTCCTGAATGACCTTTTGTTCTATAACTTGAAAAAGAATCATCTGCTGAAAGGCAAATATAATATTCTTGATCTATATTTGTAGAATGTTCAAGATTACAAAACACTTCATTTCCTGAAGAAGTTATTTGGGTTTTATCTAATTCACAAGAAGCTAATTTGTCTCCATATTCACTATAAAGAGATAGATTTAAATTTTCTGTTCCTGAATTTATTTGTTTTATCCAAGCTCCTGCCTTCAATCCAGGGGAATTTTGTAAGGAAAATTTTTGACAAAAAGGTGTTTGAGAGATTATTATCTCAGTTGATCCTGATTCTTTAAAACAAGAATAACTTTTCTCAGAGCAAGTATTTATTGAAATATTTTTGTTTTTAATTTCTATAGATTCATCCGATAAAAAATCAATTTGAAGTTGATCTTCACAAGATTCTCCTGCATTTGTAGAAATATTAAAATTAACAGAATCTATTTCTGTTATTATTCCTTCTAATACAATTCCTATTATTTTTGATTCTCCTTTTTTTAGAGTAATTTTTTTTTCATATTCTGAATTTGATTCTTTGTAAGTTAATCCGCAATCTAAAGGATTACAAGTGTATTTGTAATTTGAATCTGTTTTTAATAAATCTAATAGTTCAATTTTGTTTTCAAAAGAATCTGAAATTATTGAATCTCCTGCTTGATTATCGAAACTTAAATTTAAAGAACCAAAAATTGTTGAATCTTTAGGATATTCTAATGCTATTGATGAAAAATTATTGTCTATTGAAAAAGATGCAGAAGTAATTCCAATTAAGAAAATTATTCCAAATATTAAGAAAAATTTCACCTTCATTTTTATAATTTATATATGGGGAAAAATCTTTATAAACATTCTCATGGCAAATAATATAAATGAGTTTTAACAAATAGAAATATGACAAAAAAACATGAAGAAATTTTAAAAAAAATTCTAAAAAATGTTGATATAGAAAAAGAAAAATTAAATCTAATGGAAAGAGTATCTGAAAATTTCCTAAAAAAATTAAAGAAGAGAATTGATAAATTAGATTTAGTTGTAGATCCTTTTTTAGGAGGAAGCTTTGCAAAAAAAACCTTGATAAATAAAAAAAATTATGATATTGACTTATTTTTAAGATTTAATAAAAAATATAAAAATGAAGATTTATCCAAATTGACTAAAAAACTTTTGAAAGGATTTAAAAATGTTAAAAAAATAAAAGGTTCTAGAGAATATTATATGGTTAAAATTAATCATTGGCTTTGTATAGAAGTTGTTCCTGTTAGAAAAATCACAAAAATTAAAGATGCTATAAACATCACTGATTTTAGTTATTCCCATGTAAAATATATAAATAAAAAAATTAAAAATAAAAATATTCTTGATGAAATAAAATTAGCAAAAGCTTTTACTTATGCAAATAAAACTTATGGTGCTGAAAGCTATGTTCACGGATTTTCAGGTTATGCTTTGGAATTATTAATTTATCATTATAAAAGTTTTTTAAAAATGTTGGAAGTCCTTTCAAAATCTAAAAATAAATTAATAATTGATGATGAAAAATATTATAAAAATAAAAAAGATATTTTATTAGATCTTAATAGTTCAAAATTAGATTCTCCAATTATTTTAATTGATCCAACTTTTAAATCTAGAAACGTTCTTGCTGCTTTATCAGAAGCAACTTTTGAAAAATTTAAACAAGATGCAAAAGATTTTTTAAAAAAACCTTGTGAAGAATTTTTTATCAAGAAAAAATTTGATGTTATTAATATAATTAAAAATTCAAAAAATATATTAGTTTTTGAAACTAAAACTAAAAAGCAAAAAGGAGATATTGCAGGAACAAAATTGTTAAAATTCTTTAGACATTTTTCTTATGAATTAAAAGAATATTTTGAAATTAAAGATTTTGGATTTGAATATATTGACGAGAAAAAAGGAATTAATGTATTTGTTTTAACTTCTAAAAAGAAAATTATTTGTTCAGGACCTTCTGAAAAGGATTTAAAAAATGTAGAAAAATTCAAATTAAAACATAAAAAAGTTTTTATTGAAAAAGGAAAATATTGTTATGAAAAGAATTTAAATATTTTTCCAAAAGAATTTTTCTTAAAATGGAAAAAAAAGAATAAGAAAAAGATTAAAGAAATGAATATTAATAAATTGAAACTAATTTCTTATTAATTATTTTACTGCAATATCAAAAAGTTGTGCAAAAGCTTCTGAAAAGAAATTTGAATTTAACCAAATAGCTTGATCGTCTTTTGAAGAATTTTCAGAAAGATAAAACAAAACTTCTGATCTATCTATAATAAAGAATTTAGCTGAAATTTCAATATATTTTGTTGGAACTTTAATTGATTTAGATAATTTTTCAACTAATTCTTTTTTACCTGAAAGAGCTACTCTTACTTTAACTCCTTTCTTTGTTAAAGATTGAAAAGTATCAATAAATAATCTTTCTTTTAATATCATTTCATCTGCACTCATAAAAACAATAACTTCTTTTTCAGCAGAATTAATAATTTCTTTTAAATAATTTGAAACAGTTGATCTTCCTTTAATTGAAGCAGATAAATCCTCTCTTTTTACAGGATGAATTCCTACATTGTAAAGTTCTTCTAATTGATGAAATTCGTTTGTTCCTGTTAAATTAGCAAGAGATTTTACTTTTTCTTCTGCATAATTTCTAACATTATTCTTTAATTTTTCAAGAACTATTTTTGGTTTAACACCTAAATATTTTACTGGTTTTCCTAATTTTACAATTGCAAAACCTTTTTTTTCTAAAGATTCTAAAACATCATAGGTTCTTGATCTTGGAACTCCTGACATTGAAGCAATTTCACTTGCTGAAGCAGCTCCTTTGCTAAGCAAGGCTAACCATACTTTTGTTTCATAAATATTCAAATTAAAGTAGTCTCTAATTTTTCCGATTAATTCTTCTTTTACTAACATGTTATCACTAAATAATAATAGTTTATAAATGTTTCTATAATGTTGTATCTAAAGAATGATTACAAATAGAAAGTTTTATAAAAGATTTAAATGTTTTATTTTTATGAACCACATTACAAATAAATTAAAAGAATATTCCTCAATTTATGAAGGAGAAGAAGTTATTGCTAGTGATGGTAATAGAACTTTTCAGGGTATTTTTATAAAAATAGAAGATGGAATAGTTTATCTTAAACCCTCAATTGTATTCGAAAATATTCCTATTAATAAACCTGGTGAATGGGAATTTAAGCCTGTTTGGAATGAAGAAACTCCCACCACTTTTCCTTTAACACAAAACATGGGATTTCAAGCGTATAATAAAGGATATTTACAAAAATTAATTAAAAATTATAGTCGTTGGACAAATAATTCTAAAGAACAAAAATCAACCAACTAATTAACATCATCAAAAACATTCCAGTTGTTATGAAAGGCATTGCAGGATAAGCTTTTTTCTTTTCAGAAAAAATTAATAGATAAGTTAATCCAAATAATGCTCCAAAAATTACAAATATTGCAGACCATAATCCCCAAACTTTAAAAACAATTCCAGAGGTGATTATTGGAAAAATTATATCTCCTCCTCCAAGAATTGCTACATTTACCTTTATCTTTGATTTTGACAAATCTTTTTTTGCTTTTCTTAATCTTTTAATCTTTGCTCTTTGTTTTTTAGAAGCATAAGGAAGATAAAATCCCGAAAAGATTTTTAATTCATCCATTTGAAACTTCGCCATTTTTTGCATTATTTTGGATTTCCAAACAGCCCAAGCATCATAAAGAGAAATAATTACTAATAAAATAATTATTCCAATTAGATTTAGTAAAGATACAAACACTGCTGCAATTCCTGGATAAATTAATAATTCGGATAAATTATGTACAATGAATCCTTTACCATAAATCTTGTATAAAGCTATTGGTAAAGCTATAACTGCTGCAATTAGTGAAGCTTGTTTTATTCCTGGTAAAAAGGATGTGAAGGAAATTCCTAAAGCTAAAACAGTGACTAAAAAGAACCAAGCTCTTAAAATAAATTTTGCTTTAACTTTCATTAATAAAAATACCAAAAATATTGCAATAATAAAGGCAAAAACAATTGAAAATAAATTACTAGAGGCTGTTTGATCTTGTAATTCAGAATTATCCATTCCATAAGGCAAAACATTTTTTTCTTGAGAATAGTGATTCACAATTCCTAAACCAATAAATTGAGTTAGTAAAAACATTGCAAGAATAATAATAGTAATCCTCTTATTGTGTTTCATAATTTATAGAAGAAAAAGTTGTTTTTAAGATTACTGTATTGAATCAATTTTTTTTATATAAATAAAATGATCTTTTAGTGCTTTAATTTGAATTGTATCTCCTTCGTCGTTAACATACTCTTTCCCCCCATAATAAAAATGACCTTTTCTAACTATTTCAAAAATAGGAATTTCATGTTCCACTTTAATTTTGGAAGAAACATCTTTTCCAAACTTCTTATCTTTTAATCTTGCAAAGTGAGCATACTTATTAGACCAAAGTTCTGTTTGTATTTCTATTCCTTCTGAAAGTTCTTCGCATGAATAACTTACTATTTTTTTATAATCATGTTTTCCATTGTCAGTTATATAATGAACCAGATGTAATGAATCTGCTGTAAATAAAATTGAATCATTTTTTTCAACAAGCCACCCTAACTGATTTGATTGCCATTCTGGAGAAGACATTCCAAAAGAATAACTAATTAACTTTGAAACATAACTTGTTTTATCTTTAACAAGAAGATTAGTATCTCCTTTAATTATATAAAACATATGGGCGCTATCAAATTCCTTGAGAAATCTATTTGTACAATTATTTTTTCCTTTTGAAATTTCCTGTTTTATGAAACCATCTTCTGTTTTTTGGATCCATTCATCTGTACAAGAATTTAATAAAGGTGTTGTTAACATAAAAATTCCTAATAAGGATAAAAGTGATTTTTTCATAAAAAAATAGATAGTGAAGGATTTATAAATTGATTGATATTTTTGATTTTATGTTATATATAATTGGATTAGGTTTAAACAAGAAAAGCATTACTAAAGAAGGGCTTGAAGCTCTTTCTAAATGTAAAAAAGTTTATTTGGAAAGTTACACTGTGGATTTCCCTTATACTCTTCATAATCTTGAAGAAGTTTTTAATAAAAAAATTAAATCTTTAAATAGGGAAGATGTAGAAAATTTGAGCATTATTGATGAGGCTAAAAAATTAGATATTGCACTTTTAGTTTATGGTTCGCCTTTAACAGCGACTACACATATTACAATTGTTAATGAATGTAAAGCAAGCAGGGTAAAATGTAAAATTATTCACAATGCTTCTATTTTTGATGCTATTGCAGAAACAGGTTTACAATTATATAAGTTTGGAAAAGTTGCATCAATGCCTACTTGGAAAAAGTCTTTTACTCCTGATTCATTTATGAAAATTGTTCAACAAAATTTGAGCCAAGAAGCTCATTCTTTAATCTTAGTAGATATTGGATTAGAATGGGGGGAAGCTTTGAAACAATTAAAAATTTCTGCTGAAAACAATAAAATTAAATTGAATAAATTAGTTATTTGTCAAGCAATGGGAACAAAGCATCAAAAAATTTTGTATAGAGGTGTTGAAGAGCTTGAAGAATTTACAGGAGTTAAGAAACCATATTGTATTATTTTACCTTCTAAAATGCACTTTGTGGAAAAAGAAAGTGTTGAATATTTTGAGAGGAAGGATTAAGCTTCTGTTATTCTTGCATAATATTGTTTAAAAGTTATTTGTCTTACTTTATCCATATCTGGATTTGTATAATCTAAATTATTAAGTTTAAAAAAAAATCTTGAATAAGCATTATCTAAAAGTTCTCTATATAATTCTTTAAGTTGAATTGGAGTTAATTTCTTTTCAATAGATAAACTTTGAATCATAAAAAAATAAACTTTTAAGAGTATTTAAGTATTGTTAAGATTCAGCACAAACATTAAAAACTAATTCCTCTAATTTAATTTATGGCAAAAGCAAAAGTAAATTATTTTGTAGATTTGTTATTAACTCTTTCTGGACTTCTTACAATTACTAGCGGGTTGGTAATGTTTATTGCTTCAAAACTAGGAAATTCAGGGCGTTTTGTTGCTTTGTTTTTAGGACTCACAAAACAAGTTTGGTTTAAAATTCACCAATTATCTGGAATAGCTATGGCTATTTTAGTGATTCTTCATTTTATTCTTCATTGGAAATGGATTGTAGCAATGACTAAAAAAATTTTCTAAAGTAAAATCTTAAAAACTTATTCTTCTACAGCATATTATGACAGATATTAATAAAATTGAAAAAGAAATAATTGAATTTTGGAAAAAAGATAAAACTTTTGAAAAATCTTTAGAAAAAACAAAAAAAGGAAAACCTTATATTTTTTATGATGGACCCCCTTTTGCAACAGGGCTTCCTCACTATGGGCATTTATTGGCTTCTATTTTGAAAGATGTTTTTCCAAGATATTTTACAATGAAAGGAATGTATGTTAAAAGAAATTGGGGATGGGATTGCCATGGTCTTCCTGTAGAAAATATTGTAGAAAAAGAACTTAAAATTAATTCTAAAGATGAAATTGAAAAAATGGGAGTGAAAAAATTCAATGATACTTGTAGAAATAATGTCTTGACATATGTTGAAGAATGGAAAAAATATATTGATAGAATTGGAAGATGGGTAGATTTTGAAGGAGGTTATAAAACAATGGATACTAATTACATTGAATCTGTTTGGTGGGCTTTTAAACAACTTTATGAAAAAGATTATTTATATGAGGGAGAGAAAATTTTAATGTATTGTCCTCGGTGTTCAACACCTTTAGCAAAATCTGAAATTAGTATGGATAATTCTTACAAAAAAATCAAAGATCTTTCAGTTGTGGTAAAATTTAAAATTAAAGCAAATATTGCTCAAGGTATACCTCTGGAGCAGAATACTTATGCAATTGCATGGACTACAACTCCTTGGACTCTTCCGTCAAATTTAGCACTAGCTATTAATCCTAATTTAATTTATTCATTTGTAAAAGATAAAGATGGAAATGTGTATATTATGGCGAAAGATTTAATTTCTAAATTTTATAAATCAAAAGAAGAGTATAAAATTATAAAAGAAATGAAAGGAAAAGAATTGGAAGGTCTTGAATATGAACCTCTTTACCCTTACTTTAAAAATACTAAAAATGCATTTAAATTTATTTTAGGAGATTTTGTTAGTGCTGAAGAAGGGACAGGAATTGTTCACACTGCTCCTGCTTTTGGAGAAGATGATAATGCTATTTGTAGAAAATATAATATTCCAATGGTTCAACCAGTTGATGATACAGGGCATTTTACTAAAGAGGTAACTGATTACTCCGGAAAATATGTTCATGATATTAACGAAGCAATTGTAATTGATTTGAAAAAATCAGGTAAAGGAATTCTTTCTCAAAAGATAGAACATGAATATCCTTTTTGTTATAGATGTGATACTAAATTAATTTATCGTGCACTACCAGCTTGGTTTGTAAACATTCAAAAAGTAAAAGAAAAATTACAAAAATTAAATATGAAAATAAATTGGATCCCTGAATTTTTAAAAGAAGGTAGAATGAAATATAATATTTCTACTGCTCCTGATTGGAACATTACAAGAAATAGGTATTGGGCAACAGCTATTCCAATTTGGAAATCAAAATCAGGAAAAATAAAAGTTTTAGGTTCAATTGAAGAATTAAAATCTCTAGCTAAAAATTTACCAAAAGGGGAGATTGATTTGCATAAAGATTTTTTAGATTCAATCAAATTAGAAATTAATGGGGAAGAGTATACAAGAATTCCAGAAGTTTTAGATTGTTGGTTTGAAAGTGGATCAATGACTTTTGCTCAATTTCATTATCCTTTTGAAAATAAAGAATTTTTCGACAAACATTTTCCAGCACAATTTGTAGTAGAATATATTGCTCAAACAAGAACTTGGTTTTATTATATGATGACTTTATCTGCAATTCTTTTTGATAAAATACCTTTTGAAAATGTCTTAACTACTGGAACCATTTTAGCAGAAGACGGTCAAAAGATGAGTAAATCAAAAAAGAATTTTTCTGATCCTCTAAAAATTGTTGAAAAATATGGAGCAGACTCCTTAAGATTTTATTTATTACAATCATCTGTTATGAATGCAGATAATTTTAATTTTTCTGAAAAAGGTGTAGAAGAAATTTATAAAAAAGTTTTAATTCTTTTATACAATGTTGGAAATTTTTATAATATGCATAAAAAAGAAAGTGATTTAGATTATAAAAAATCAGATAATTTAATGGATAAATGGATTATTTCTAGAACAGAACAATTAAGAGAAGTTGTTGAAGAAAATTTAGAAAAATATAATACTATTAAAGCGTGTGCTTTTATTAAAAAGTATCTTGATGATTTATCGACGTGGTATGTTAGAAATTCAAGAGAAAGATTTAATGAAAAAGATTCTCATGCAAGAAAAACTTTAAGATATGTTTTGGAAAAAGTGGTAAAAATTTTAGCTCCAATTATTCCTTTTGCTTGTGAAAAAATTTATAAAGATATGAATGGAAAAGAAAAATCAGTTCACTTGAAAGAATTTCCAGTTGAGGAGAATAAACAAAATAAAGAATTAATTAAACAAATGGAATTGGTAAGAGAAATTGTTTCACAAGGGCTTCGTAAAAGAGATATAAACCAAACCGGATTAAAATGGCCTTTAGTAAGTGCTAAAATTCATACTCCTGAATTAGTAGAAGATTTGGGTCTTTTAGAAATAATAAAACAACAACTAAATGTTAAAACTTTGAAATTCGAAAAAGGAAATGGTTTACATGTTGATTTAGATTTGGAAATGACTCCTGAATTAGAAGCAGAAGGGTTTATGAGAGAAATGTCAAGAAATGTTCAAGCTTTTAGAAAAAAACTTGGACTTGAAAAAGAAAACAAAATTGAACTTTTTATTCAATGTGAAGAAAACTTAAGAAAAAAATTAGAAATTAATTTGAAAAATTTGAAAAAGAGAATTAATGCTACTAAGATTAAATTTGTCGACGATAAAAAAGATTTAAAGAATTTTCAAGAGTTCAAAATTAAAAATTATAAAGGAACTCTTTACATTGAGTTGTTAAACTGATTAGGAGTGACTAGATAGGATTACTAGTCTAGGATAGCAATCTTTAAAAACTAAAAATACTTCAATAAATCATAAAATGATAGTTAAAGATGAATTTTTGAGTAGATTAAGAAAGATATTCGATCTTAATCTTTATGAAGTAAAAGTTTGGACAGCGTTGCTGTCAAGAGGTACTTCTACTGCTGGTGAACTATCAACTATCTCTGATGTCCCTAGATCTAGAACTTATGATATTCTTGAATCTTTAGAAAAAAAAGGTTTTATTATTATGAAAATTGGTAAACCAATTAAATTTGTTGCTTTGAAACCAGAAGAAGTTGTTGAAAGAGTTAAAAAAAATTTAATGGTTGAAGCTAAAAATAAATCAAAAAGACTTGAAACTTTGAAAGGTGATGAAGTTCTTACAGAATTAACAGGATTATTTACTAAAGGAATTAAATTTGTTGAACCTTCTGATCTTTCTGGAAGTTTAAAAGGGAGACAAAATCTTTACAATCATTTAGATATGATGGTAAGAGATGCTGAAAAAACAGTTACAATTATTACAACAAGTGAAGGTTTGAATCGAAAAATTGAAGCCTTAATGCCTTCTCTAGAAAAAATTAAGAGAAGAGGAGTTAAAGTTAGAATTGCTGCTCCAATTGATAAAAATAATATTACAGTTGCAAGAGAATTAAAAAAAGTTGCTGAAGTTAAAAATATGTCAAATATAAAAGCTCGGTTTATTATTATTGATTCTAATCAATTAATGTTTATGCTTCTTGATGATGATAAGTTTCATCCTAACTATGATGTTGGTGTTTGGATTAATACTGAGTTCTTTTCTCAAGCATTAGAACAAATGTTTGAATTGGCTTGGAAGGAAATGAAAGCAGTTAGATAAGATTACTAATTTTTTTATTATACAAATCTTTATAAATTAATTTGTATATTTTTGTTTATGAAATATAGTGACGCAGGAGTTAACATTGAATTAGGAGATGATGTTTCTAAAAGTCAAGGTGTTTATTCCAAAGGTAAAAAATTAATATTTTAATTAGATATCTTTCTTAAAAAATTTCCTAAATATTTTCTTAAAAATATCTAAAAAATACAATTGGAATATAATAAAACCTAATAAATAAAAAATTAAATGTTCGCTAAAACCCATAACTTCTAAAAATCAACTTTAACAACTTTTCTTTCAATTGGTTGAATCTTAATATAATCTTTCTTTTGTTTGTTGAACATCTTTGCAAAAATTAAAGCAGGAAAAGTTTGAGTCATGTTATTGTAAGTTAGGATTGAATCATTGTAGTTTTGTCTTGCGTATGCAACTCTATCTTCTGTTGAAGATAATTCTTTTTGTAATTCTAGGAAATTTGTGTTTGCCTTTAAATCAGGGTATCCTTCTGCGATTGCAAAGATTGATTTTAATGCTGATTCAAGTTGGTTGTTTGCTTTAACCTTGTTTTCTATTCCTTTTGCACCAACAAGAACTTTTCTAGCGTCGGTTACTTCTTTTATTGCTGCTTTCTCGTGCTTTGCAAAACCTTTAACAGTATTAATTAAATTCGGAATTAAATCTGCTCTTCGTTTTAATTGAACATCAATTTGTGAAAGAGAATTATCTATTCTATTCGATAAAACCACAAATCTATTGTAATATCCAAATATAATTAAAAGTACTAATACAACTGCTCCTAATAATATCCAAACTATCATGTATTATATAATTAAATTAAATTTATAAAGCTATTTATCTAAATACTTTTATGACAATTAAAATTAGTGATGCTTGTATTGGCTGTGGAACTTGTGCTGCTGTTTGTGAAGAAGTTTTTGGAATGGACGGAGCAAAAGCAAAAGTAAAAGCACAAAAAAATATTCCTTGTGTTAAAGAAGCAATTGATTCTTGCCCTGTTGATGCAATTAGTAAATAGAATTTTAATATCTAAATTTTTTTAAAGAAGTTTTATTTAGATTCTTCATGAAAGGTTATATTGATCAATCAATGAATTTTTTTATTTACCTTACTCAAGATGAAATTTCTAAACTTTCAAAAGGTCTTGAAGGATAGCTTTTTAAATATTCTTCAAAGATAATTGTTCCTTTTCAAATTAACTCTAATCTTAGAAATCCTTCTTCTGCAGATTATAAATACTTGAAAAATTCAAAAATAGAAATGTCTATTGGAAAGAATCTTTGTGAAACTTTTTTAGAAACAGGTAAAGCTTATACTAGGATTTCCTCTTCAGGAGGTGCAGAACTTTTTATGCAGGATATTTCTCAATTAAATTTTATGCAAGAAAATAATTTAGAACAAATTGAATTTGACATGAAACTTTACTACAAAAACATTTATTAACTTTTCATATTTCTATGTTTTATGGCAGGTGATAAATTCGTAAAATGGTTTTCTGAATTAAAGAAAACAGATAAAAAAATTGTAGGTGAAAAAGGTGCAAACCTTTCCGAAATTTATAATTCTAGATTCCCTGTTCCAAGAGGTTTTGTTATTACAATCCAAGGTTATGAAGAATTTCTATTGCAATCTGGTTTAAAAGAAAAAATAAAAGAACTCTTACAAAATTTAGATTATAATAATTCTGAAAGATTAAAAGAAGCTTGTGAGAAAATCCGTAAATTAATTATTAATGCAGAATTTGCAGAAGAACTTAAAGAAGAAATTTTAGATTCTTATGAAAATCTTGGAACAGATAAAGTTGAAATTGAACAAGGATCTGCTTATGAGATTTTAAACAATGCGAATGAACCTCCTTTTGTTTCTATTAGAAGTAGTTTAATAAATCCTATAAATATAAAAATAAGAGAACAAGATAGTTACTTAAATGTTAAAGGAAATGAACAAATTTTATATCATATAAAAAAATCTTTTGCTTCTTTATTTAGAGAAAAAACAATTAAGAGATTTTTAAAAAATAAAGAATTTAATGAATTAAAAATTGCAATTATAGTTCAAGAAATGATTCAAGGAGATCGTTCTGGAAAAATTTATTCAAAAGATTCTTCAAAAAATATTTCAATAGAAGCTATTTGGGGATTAGGAGAAGGAATGAATATTGAAGAAATTTCTCCTGATAAATATTCTTTATCAAGTACTTTAGAAATTCTAGATAAAAAAATTGGAGATAAAAAATTTGCAATTATAAGAACTTCTTCAGGAAAATTAAAAAAAGTTAATTTGAAATATGAAAGAAGCATTCATGAAGTTTTAACAAAATATGAAATTCAAAGACTGGGAGATTTAGGACAAAAAGCTGAAAAACATTTTGGAACACCTCAAGAATTAGAATTTGTTATTGATGAAAATGAAATTTATATTGTTCAATCTAAAAATCTTAAATTTGAAACTCTTGAATTCCTTATGAAAGAAAATAAAGAAGTTAAAAAAGAAAACAAAGAAATTGAAAAAATTGATAAAATTACTAAAACAGAAGTTAAACTAATTCTAGATTCTCCTTATTTAATGGATGAAGCTAGAAAATCTGGAATTAAAAATATTGGATTATTAAAAATTGAAAAAATTATTGAAAATTCTGGAAAACATCTAAATTATTATATTGAGAGAGGTTACACAAATGAATATGAAAATATTATCTTTAAAGGATTGAAAGATGCTTGTGATAATTTAAATGAAATTTATGTTAGATTATCAGATGTTAAAACAGATGAATATCAAAATTTAGAAGATGCTCCTAAAAAAGAAAATAATCCTCTGTTAGGATTACATGGAATAAAATATTTATTAAAAAATCAAGAAATTCTAACTGCAGAAATTGATGCTTTAAAAAAAATTGGAGTTGCAAAAAATGAATTAGGAATTTTACTTCCAAATATCTCTTCAATAAATGAATTAAAAAAATTTAAACAGATTTTAGAGAAAATAGGATATTCAGAAGCAAAACTAGGGATTATTATTGAAACACCTTCTTCAGTTCAATTAATTAAAGATTTTATCGACGAAGGAATTCAATTTGTTCTAATTGATTCAGATAAACTTTCTACACATCTTTTAGGAATAGATAAAAATAATAAAAAAGTTTCAGAATTTTTTGAAGAAGATAATAAAGCATTTACTTATCAATTAGATTATTTTATTAGAGTTTGTAAAAGAAGAAATATTGAAACAAACATTATGGGATCTGTTTTAAAAAATAAAGAAATATTAAAAGAATTTATTAAAAAAGGTATTGATGCTGTTGTTGTTCAAGCAGAATATGCAAAACAAATTACAAATAACCTTGATAAAATTGAAGAAGAAGTTATTAAAGGAACAGATAAAGAACCCCGAGAATATGAAATGAGAAAAGAAGTTAAAGAAAGAGATATGGAAGTTGAAGAAAAAGATAAACTTGAAGAAACTAATGAAAAACAAGCACTACCTAATATATCTCAAAATACTGAATTGAAAGAAAAAAAAATAGAAGATGATTTAGAAGCTATTGAAGAAGAAAAAAAGGAATATTTAAAAGAACATCCTGATGAAATTATAAGTGAAGTTAATGAACAGGGTGAAGAAATAAAAGATAATATTAAACATATTAAAGAATATCCTGAAGAAAAATTTGAACATGAACCTGAAAAATTTGACTAAGAAAGTTTATAAATATGTTTGTCCTTAACTCATTATGACAAAAAAGAAGGTGGTTAAAAAAAAGATACACAGTAATGCTTCTAAAAAAACATACTTGAAGAAAGGACATAAAACAGGCAGTTCTGCATACTCCAAAACACGAAATTCTAGGGTAAAAAAGGATGTTAGACCTGCTACTGAAAAAATTTTGATTGATAATTTTGTTTCAATGCAAAAAATTCTTGTTCATCTAACTGAAAAATTTAGTGACTTAACAAATAGGATTGATGATTTATTAAATATGTTTGAAGGTGCTGCAAAGTCTGTAATAAATAAAGAATTCCATCCAATTGATGAAAAATCAAAAAGAGAATTGATAACAAAAATTGATGCTATTTTAGAACAAAATAAACTTCTTGCAAAAGGATTAACTTTAATACATGATACTGCTACAGATCCTAATATAAATTATGCAATAGGTTCTAATGAAGTGAATATTCCAAGAAGATTAGGGAATAATCCTCCGAAAAAAAGAATTGTAAAAGAAAGTTCAGAACCCTTTAATAAATTTCAATAAGATGATAGAAGATTATAATTTAGAAAGAAAGGGATATTTTTTATTAAGTTTTACAGAAGCTATGATTAAAAATTCTAAAGTTGCTGAATTTTATAGACTTAAAGAAATTTTAAAATTAAAAAATGTAATTGTTGAAAATGAGGAATTTTCTCCAAAAAGTGTAGAAGAACAAGTTAAAGAAAAATTACAAAAAGATAAAACAATTGTAAAAATGTCTAAAAGTATTCTTTCTCCACCTGAAGAAGATTTCTTTCAACTAAAAAGGGCAGAAGAATCTTTAAGAGTCCCTATTAAAAGAAAATCTTTAATGAGAAGACCTGTAAGAGCTCCTTTAAGACCTGTTGAAAACAATAATAATATTAAACCTATTGCTACAGCAGAATCAATTGAATTAGGAAAAATTAATCCTCTTATTAGTGATCCAAATGTGGTTACAATGGAAATTTCTGAACAAAATAAAAAAATAATTGTTACTGGAAAAATGGGAAGACAATCTACAGGAATTGTATTGAATAAAGAAGAGATAAATGAAATTATTGATAAATTTTCTAAAGCTGCAAAAATTCCTGTACAAGAAGGTCCTTTAAAAATAATTTACGGGAATTTAATTTTGGATGCAAACATTTCTCCTAAAAAAGGTTCTAGTTTTTTAATTAGAAAAATTAGGTAATAATTTCTGAATCAGTAAAAATTTGCAAAGGTTGTTTTTGTTGTTCTTGTTTCAAGAATTCTCTTGCAAAATCTTTTAAAAATCTTATTTTATCTTGTTCAATTAAATCTGTTATTTCTTGATCTGGCAGAGCACCATCATAATAATGTTCTATTTGATAATCACTTATCTTGAAAATTACTAATGTTTTATCTCTATAAATTTGTGCAGAAGTTGAAATTTCTATTTCTCCAAATCTTTCTTTTAAAATATCAATTTCTTCTTGATTTAATTCAAGAGTATAATCTTCTTCGACAAGGAGAATTTTTTCTGGTTCTTCAGGAGTTTGAATTGCTAATTCTGCTTTTTGAGAATAGAAAGCTATTTCCTTATCTTGATAAATTATTTTTACTTCTAAATCTTGAGTGAATAATTCTTCTCCTAACAAAATTTCATAAGCTTTTTTATTTAAACTTAAATAATCTTTTCCAAAACCTTTTTCTTGTTTAGAATAAACTGTTGAAACAATTACAAAATTATCCTGATATTCAATTTTTAAATTATCTTGACTTATTTGACCTTCTTCTATTCTTACTGAATCATAAATTATTTCAAATTTCTCATCTTCTTTTAATTTATATTTGAATTCTTTATCTTTTGAAACATCTGCTTGAATATTTTCATTTACAACATTTCCAGTTATCTTGAACAATTTATTTGAAATATCTCCAATTACTGCGCCAGTTATAGGAGTTGTTTTAGGAGTCTCTTCAATTTGTTCTAATTCTTCTGTTGAATCTGAAATAGATTCAGAACTTTCATTTTCTTCAGGAGGTTCTATTATTGAAGTATTTTCTTCAACACTAATTGTCTTATTCTTTTCTGTTTTATTTTCTTCTGTTTTATTTTCTTCTGTTTTATTTTCTTCTGTTTTATTTTCTTCAATAATTTCTATTAAATCTTCTTTTAGAGATTCCTCTGGTTCTGGAGAATAATTTTGTTTTGTTATTTTATATTGAAAAAATATTGTTTCAGCATCTTCTGAATTTCCAGGAAATCCAAAACCTTCTCCAGAGCCTTGTACATTTACATTTTCTAAATAATAATTTCCAGAAGTTTGTTGTGAAGAAATTAATTCTGAAAGATTATATTCATAAGAGTTTTCTCCACTTTTTATAAATACTTTCGAATTTATTGGAATTAATTCTCCCTCTTGTAACACTAAATTTAAATTTCCAAAAATTTTACTCTTGGAAAGATAAGATTGTTTTTCTGCAACAACATTTCCTGTAATTTGAGTTTTTGTTAATAAAATCCATAGAAGAAAGACAGCAATAATTATCATTCCTGCTATTGTTAAAATTAATTTTAATTTTTTAAAATCTTTTTCTAATTTTTTTGGACCTTTATATTCGGAAACAACTTTCCCATCAACACGTTTACTATGATAAATATATGGGCCATAAATCTTCCCATTTCTTTTAATATATTTTTTATATGCCATTGTAAGTAACAACCTTTAAAATAATAATAAAAAATAAATATTTAAACCTTTCACTTTATAAATTATCTTCTTGTAAGTAACTAAATCAAAAAAATAAAAAACACCCTCGAGAGGTGTGAAAACCTTATAAACAAGGTAAAATATAAAAAACCTAAGCTGCTGGAGTAGCAGGAAGGTTTGGATTATAAGGAACCAAAATTAATGTTTGATTTTCACTTATGGGTACTTGATAAGCTCCACTATTTTCTATTTGAGTTAACATATTTGTATAAATATCTGTTACTCCTATATTATAACCTTGCATTTGTTGATTATATACAAATTTATTATACCCTGGTTTTATTAAGAAGAAAAATGCTATAAATACCACTAATACAATAATCACTCCTATAAGGATTTTCATCATTCTATTTGATTTGTCTTTTTTATCGTAATTCATATTTTAAACCTCCTTTCAATTTTCTGATTCTATTTCTAAAAGAGTATTTATGTCTTTTAAAATCATTCCTTTTGGAATTTCAACATAGATTGAAATAACATCTCCTGGTTGAAAATTTAAAATTTCTCCAGATAGAGTATCGTAATCTGTATATATTCCAGTATTCTTTATATTAAAAGCATTTCTAAATTCTACTTCTTGTTTATCTTTGTAAATAATTATTTCAATTTCTCCTTCACCTTCTATAACCTCTAAATTAGTAGACATTCCTGTAATACTTCCTGTTCTCATCATAGGATATCCTTTTTCAAGATCTCCTAATACTCCTGTTGAACTTTTTAAATATCCTGATTTAGAAAAATCTTCTGAAAAACCAAAACTAAGCATCATCTTATTTGTGAATTTTTGTATAACTTTTTTGAATTTTGTCTCCGACGCTGTTATTACATAAAGAGGTTTATCTCCTCCAGTATCAACTTTATACAATGCCAAATTTGTATCATCAATATTCTCTAAGCTTATCTCTTCAGGTAATTCTTCAAAATTAACTTCTTGTATTTCTTTAATATTTTCTTTGGAAACTCCTTTTGTTAAAGCTATATCTTTTATGATTTCTCCCATTTCATTTGTTACTGAAATTGTTTCTGCTACAACGCTTGTTGCTAAGAACAATACAAAGATCATTACAAAAATAACTATTTTTTTCCTCATTTTACCTATTTATTAAAAAATAAAGATATTTAAATATCTATGGAAATGTAATAATATGAATAAAGAAATAACTCAAGACAAATTAGAAAGATATTTTAAAATCACTCAAGATGCTTTTAAAATTGTTAAAGAAAGTATTATCCCTGGAAAGGAAGAATATGCAAAAGAGATAATTGAAATGGTTGGTAATTATATTTCAGATGCACAACATTTTGAAGAAAAAGGAGAATGGGTTTTAGCTTTTGGTGCTTTAAATTATGCTCATGGATGGATTGATTCAGGGGTTAGATTAGATGTCTTTCAAGTCGATGATCGGGATTTATTTACAGTGAAGTAAAAGAACCCGCTGGTTCTCTTACAACTCTCCTCAAAACACTGAACGGTGACTTCTTATTGAGCCCTCGTCTGAAGTCACAAAAAAACAAATAAATCCGCTGGTTCTCTTACAACTCTCCTCAAAACACTGAACGGTGACTTCTTATTGAGCCCTCGTCTGAAGTCACAAAAAAACAAATAAATCCGCTGGTTCTCTTACAACTCTCCTTGAAGAAGTGAATGGTTGTTTCTAAAAATGCTTCCGATAGAAACGATAAAAATAAATAAATCCACTAGTTCTCTTACAACCTAACTCGCACTCCGTGTCGCTAAAACATTTATAATTGATAATATCAGAAGATGTGTTCCTTCTTTATTTTGGAAGGTTAATTAATTTAACTACAAAAAATTCTTTTAACAAACTATAAAAAGATTATTTTGTTTTAGAGTATATGAAAAAGGTGATTGTTATTAGTCTTGGAGGTAGCCAAATAATTCCAGATAAAGTTAATTATTCTTATTTAAAAAAATTTAAGGAAGTTATAATTAAACATAAGAAAAAATATAAAATTGTTGTTGTTTGTGGAGGAGGAAATCTTGCTAGAAAATATATTGAAGCGATTGCAAAAGAGAAAGGAGATTTATATCATCAATCTTTAGTAGGAATTAATGCGACTCGTGCAAACGCGCGTTTTGTTTCATATTTTTTTGGATATAATCCCGAATGGGGAATTCCTCACAATATTAAAACATTGAAAAAATATTTGAAAAAAAGAAACTTTGTAATTTGTGGCGCTTTGAAATATAAACCAAACCAAACTTCTGATTCAACTGCTGCAGAGATTGCTAGAAAACTTAAGGGAGAATTTGTGAATGTTACAAATATTAAAGGACTTTATGATAAAAATCCTAAAATGTTTAAAAATGCAAAATATATTCCTAAAATAACTTGGAAAAAATTTAATAAATTAGCACAAAAAATAAAATTTAAACCAGGACAACATTTTGTTTTAGATCAAACAGCTTCTAAAATTATTATGGAAAACAAGATTAAAACTTTGATAATTAAAGACGTTAAAGAACTTGATAATTTTTTGAAAAATAAAAAATTTGTTGGAACTGTTATTGAAGGTTAAAACTAAAAACCCTTTATTCTTATTAAAAACATGAAAAGAATTATCCTAACAGAGACTAATTTCAATAAGTTAAAAGAACTTGTTAAAAAAAATAAAGAAAAAAAGATTGTGTTTAGTTCTTCTGATGATGATTTGAATCGTAAGGTTATGGAAAAATTAAATATTCAAATTATTCTAATTCCTCTTGAAAATAGGAAAGATTATATGAAACAAAGAAATTCTGGATTTAATCAAGTTATGGCAAAAATTGCAAAGAAAAATAATATTTCTCTTGGGGTTGATTTTAAGGAAATTCTTAATGCAAAAGATAAAGAAAAAATTCTTGCTCGTTTAAAACAGAATATTTTTTTATGTAATAAAAATAAAATTCAAATAAAATTTTTTGATTGTCCTGAAACTCATGATTGTAAAAGTTTAGGATTAATTTTAGGAATGCCTACTTGGATGGTTAAGGAGTTAAATTAAACTACACGCATAATCTGTCTCCCAAAGCTGGTAAACATCATTATCTGAAATATTTGTAGGAGTTTCATTTAATCTTATATAAGAAATACCTCCTACAAAACCTGGTTTGGTAAATTCTTTTACTTGTAAACATCTTGTTTCAGAACTATAAGGAAAAATAATATAATTATTTGTTGCATCAAAATTAGAAGTGTTATCTGAAGGTAATTCAAAACTATCAAAATATTCTCCTATTCCATAAGGCCAAACAGATCTTATTGTTCCATTATTTGAAAAAAGTTCTGTTACACAAAGTCCTCCCTCACAAATTTTTCCCAAGTCACAATCTTCATATTGAATACATTCTACAGGTGTAAAACACTCTCCGTTGAAACATTCATCTCCTGAAATACAAGTTTCAACTGTTTGTTCATAAGTTGTTTCTTGACATAAATTATTTACACAAGAGTAATTCCTATAATCTTGAACTGTTACATGAGGAGGGGATGAAGAAGCACAACGTAATTGACCTATAAAGCCAGCTGTTCCACAATCTAGTTCAACTGTTGCATTAGTACAAGGAATTGGGTGATTAATACATTCTCCATTAAAACAATAATCTCCTTCTACACAACTTTCTTTAGTGTATTGATCTGTTGTGCTTGTACAAAAACTTAAAGTACATGAAAAAACTTTTTTATATTGTAAAACTTTTGTAGTATCTTCTGAACAAAGTTGAGTTGCATTTACCCAAGCATCTGTTCCACAGTCAGAAGGAATTGAACAAAAAGTTCCATCTGGAGAAGAACCTCCTCCTGTAGAAGTAGTTCCATTAACATAAATAAATAAATCCCCTACACTATCTGTAATTCTTCCTATTTGAGAATTTCCAGTAGTTGGTGAAATATAAACTGGTGCAATTGAAATTTCATAAACATCTGAGATATTTAATAATTCACTTTCTGAAAAATTTAGAGAAATTGTTCTCTCAGATAATTCTACAAAATCTTCTACAGGAACTTCAAAAACCTCTGAAGTTTTAGTATCCTTAACAATAAATTTTATAGCTGTTATATTTCCTTCTCCGATATCTCTCATTACTCTTATATCTGCAATTCCAGAAGTTGCGTTAATTGCAACATTTTTTATTTTTACATCTGTTGTTAATTTTGTTAAACTTATCTTTGAAGTTTCTGAAAAAATGAACTGGTTTAAAGCGGCCCAAATTCCTCCAATTGCTATAAGAATTAATAAGATTAATAGGATTGTTGAAACTACTTGAGACATTCCTCTTTTTTTCATATAAATCTAAGATTAAAATTATTTATAAAATGTTTTATTCAATAACTGAGTATCTCGGCTTTTTTCTTTTAATTATAATATCCTTTTAGAATAAATATTTTTGTCAGAATTGAAAGTAGAATTCAACAAATCCACATTGAAATGTGGAGATTTCTACTTAGTTAAAAAGAGAGATAAAAAACTTTTCAAGAGTTTTGAAAAGAAAGTTTTTCAAATTATTGGTTCTAATTTAGAGGAGATAAATCATTTTAAAAATTTGAAAAAACCTTTAAACAATTTGAAGAGAGTTCATGTTGGAAGTTTTGTTTTAACTTTTCAATTTAAAAATAATATAATTTTCTTTGAAGATTTTGTCCATTATGATTATGCATATTAAAAACAAACCTTTTTTAAGAACCAAAATCTTGGAATAATTATGGAAAAATTGATGGAATCTCTTAGTCCTATGGAAAGAAAAATCTTACCTTTTTTGGAAGAGAGGAATATTTCAGATATTTGTAAAAAATCAAACTTAGATAAAATTTCTGTTTTAAGAGCTTTAGAATATCTTCAAAATAAAAATTTAGTTAAATTAAATGTTAAAAAAAAGAGAATTATTAATGTTGGAATTAATGGAGCTCTTTACAGAAAAAAAGGATTGCCTGAAAGAAGATTACTTTTATTACTTAGCCAAAAAAGAATTATTGGTTTAAATGAAGCTCAAAAAGAATCTAAATTAAGTCCTAATGAATTCAAAGTTTCTATTGGAACTTTAAAACAAAAAGCATTGATTGAATTGAAAAATGGTAAGTTAATTCTTAATGCGCCCAATGAGGAAATTTCTAAAAAAAGTTTAGAGGAAATTTTTATTGACTCTTTACCTTTAGAAGAAAATTCATTAAAAGTAGAAGAGAAACTTGCTTTGAAAAATTTACAAAAAAGAAGAGGTATTGTTCAAGTTGATGAAAAGCGAATTACTACTATTAAAATTCTTCCTGTTGGTAAAAAAATTATGAATTCAAAGGAACTTGGAAAAGAATTGATTGAACAAATAACTCCTGAAATTTTGAAAAATGAAAAAAATTGGAAAGGAAAAAAGTTTAGACGTTATGATGTGACTGCTCCTGTTCCAAAAATTTATGGAGGAAAAAGACATTTTGTAAATTCAAGTATTGATGGTGCTCGAAAAATTTGGACTGAAATGGGATTTGAAGAAATGAGTGGAGATTATATTCAAACTAGTTTTTGGAATTTTGATGCATTATTTACTGCACAAGATCATCCTGTTAGAGAAATGCAAGATACTTTCTTTATTAATAAAAAAGGAAAACTTCCTGAAAAGAAAATTATTGAAGCCGTGAAAAAATCTCATGAAAAAGGAGTTGAAGGAAGTAAAGGTTGGAAATATAAATGGAATGAAGAACTTACAAAGAAAATGTGTTTGAGAACTCATACAACTTGCGTTTCGGCGCAAACTCTTGCTAAATTAAAAAAAGAAGATTTGCCTAAAAAATACTTTTCAATTGGAAAATGTTTTAGAAATGAAACAATTGATTGGTCGCATGGTTTTGAATTTAATCAATCAGAAGGAATTGTTGTAGATAGAAATGGGAATTTTAGGCATTTGATTGGTTACTTAAAACAATTTTTTAGTAAAATGGGATTTGAAGATATTAGAATTAGGCCTGCTTATTTTCCTTATACAGAACCTTCTTTAGAAATTGATGCTTGGCATCCTGAAAAAAAGATTTGGCTGGAATTAGGTGGAGCTGGAATTTTTAGACCAGAAGTTAGTGTTGCACTTTTTGGAGAAAATATTCCTGTTTTAGCTTGGGGTCCGGGATTTGATAGAATTTTAATGGATTATTATAAAATTAAAGATTTAAGAGAATTATATAAAAATGATATTGACCAACTTAGAAAAATGAAAAGTTGGATAGGAGTTTAAAATGGCATCAGTAAAATTTAATAAGAAAAAATTTGAAAAAGAAATTGGGAAATTAACAGAAAGTTTTCAAAATAAAATTGCTCTTTTTGGAACAACTGTTGAAAGTGTAGGAGATAAAGAAATTGAATTAGATATTACTCCAAATAGACCTGATTTGTTAAGTTATGGAAATTTTAAAAGAGAATTTTTAACTTTTCTTGGAAAAAGAAAAGGTTTGAAAGAATATAAATTAAACAAACTTGAAAAAAATCACAAAGTTAAAATAGATAGTTCTGTAAAGGAAGTTCGTCCTTTAACTGTTTGCTCAATTGTTAAAAATTTAAAACTTGATAATGAAAAAATTAAAGAAATTATTGATTTGCAAGAAAAGTTACATTCAACTTTAGGACGAAAAAGAGGAAAATTTGCAATTGGGATTTATCCTTTAGAAAAAATTAAACTTCCTATAACTTACAAAGCAATAGAACCATTTAAAATTAAATTTACCCCTTTAGAATCTTCAAGAGAGATGTCTGGTTTAGAAGTTCTTCAGAAACACCCTGCTGGAAAAGATTATGCTCATCTATTAAAATGTAAGGCTAATTTTCCTATTTTCATCGATGCTGATAATAAAATCCTTTCAATGCCTCCAATAATTAATTCAGAACATACTGGTAGAGTTGATTTGAAAACAAAAGAGGTTTTTGTAGAAGTTTCAGGATTTGAAGAAGAAATCTTGAATAAAACTTTGAATATGATTATTACAACACTTTCTGAAATGGGAGGAAAAATCTATCCAATGAAAGTTTGGTACAGTTCTGCATACCCCAAATCTAAGAATTCTAGGACAAAAATAACTCCTAATTTTAAGACAGAAAAAATGAAAGTTTCTGTTGAAAAAATAAATAAACTTCTTGGATTAGATTTAAAAGAAAAAGATTTGAAACCTCTTTTTCAAAAGATGGGACATAATTATGAAAAAGGTTTTGTAGAAATTCCTTCTTGGAGGGTTGACATCCTTGGAGAAGTTGATTTAATTGAAGAAGTTGCAATCGCTTATGGTTATGATAAATTTGAATCTGTTATTCCTAATATCTCCTGTATTGGAAGCGAACAATCTAAAGAAATTATTAAAAGAAAAATTTCTGAGATTCTTATTGGGTTAGGATTATTAGAAATTTCTAATTATCATTTAACAAAAAAACAAAATCAATTTACAAAAATGGGAATTAATGAAAAACAAGAAAAAGGTTTTATTGAAGTTGAAGAATCAAAAACAGAAAATAATATCCTTAGAAAAGATTTATCTCATTATTTAATGAAGATTTTTTCTGAAAATATAGATAGAGAATATCCTCATAGAATTTTTGAAATTGGAAGAGTTTTTGAATCTAAAGAAACAGAAGAGTTGATTGAATCTGAAAGATTAAGTATTGGACTTAGTCCAGGAAATTTTACAGAACTTAAACAAATTTTAGAATATTTAGAGAAAACATTAGATTTAAAATTTGAAATAGAAGAACAAGAAAAATCAAATGGTTATTTTATTGAGGGAAGATCTGTTAATATTTTATTTAATAAAAAAATTATAGGAAATTTGGGAGAAATTCATCCTAAAATTTTAAAGAATTGGAAATGTAAAATGCCTATTGTTTTATTAGAAATTAATTTAGAAACTATTTTTGAAAAATATAAATAAAATTTATTTTTTATTTTTAAGAACCAAGAAGATTATCTCCAAAAGGATTGAAAGAATTATTAATGCTCCTGAAATTATTAAAATGAGTCCAAAAAAAGCATCAATTACTTCATTTTGAGAAATCCATACAATTATTAAAGACAATATAAATCCAATTAATGAACTTTTGAAAAGTTTATGTGTTTTGAATTTTCCTTTTTTTAAAATATTTTGTTTTTTTGCTCCTTTATTCAGTGTTTTAGTATATACAGAACTGCGAGTACTCTTTTTTTTAGAAGTTCTTTTTTTAGTAGGAATCTTTTTTTTCACTACTTTTTTTTTTGTCACTTTCTTTTTTACCATATTTTAATATATATTTTATAGTATATAAATATTATGATGTCTCATTAAAGAGAAATCTATCTACGGAAAGATTTTTTTCTAAAATTTTTTCATCATATTCTTTCCAGTCTTGTTTAGAAGCATAAGTTGTTATTGATTTTGTATTTGTTAATAGAGTGCTTAACCAAGCTACATAAATTTTTCCTCCTTCTAGCAAACCTTCCACTGTCCTTAAATCTAAGTCATGTTTTTTTACACTTACTGTAAAACTTATATATGTAAAAATTATTAAACCAATTAAAAAAATTGCAAGTATTTTATGTTTTAATCTCTTGAATTCAATAATCAACCAAATTACAACTATTGAAATTGCTATAATAAAGAATGTTACTCCTATTGCCATGAATTAGACAAGAAAAAAAAGTATAAAAAGATTTGCATAGCTCTGCCAGGATTCGAACCTGGGTCACCAGATCCAGAGTCTAGTATACTTGACCACTGTACTACAGAGCTATTATATTTCTCAAAGAAGTTTAAGAGTTAAAAAGATAACGCCCCGACCGTCTATCGGGCTATTGGAGCATCTGGAAGGGGGTGAGAAGAATTTTTATCGAGAGTAATAGTTTGTATTAGCTTATTTGAATAAGTATTATTTTTCATGCAATTGTGTGTGCTCTTTACTATTTATAAATCTTGTCAAGATAAAAAGCAATCATTCTTCGGAAATAATGAAGTAAATTCTTCCCCTAAAAGTTTAGCATTTTGTTCTCTTGAATTATCTTCATCCTCTAATCTTTTCATAAAGATTAAGTAAGACATTTGCTCAATTGCATTCAGAGGATTACTAATTCCACCACTCCAAAATTTATTCCATAACAAGTTTATTTTTGATTTTAATTCTACATCTAACATTTTTCATAATTCCAAAAAGTTATCTCTTATTTTATTTATTTCATTATTATTTAAACTATTTTTTAATATATCTAATTTTACATTAAATATATTTGCTGTTCTAAAGCTTTGGAAAGCTAAATCTTTTGTTAATGGAACATCTTGTAACTCAGAAGTATAATATTGTTTATCTATTCTTTCCTCCTTGGCTTTTGAAAATATTTGAT
>JAYENS010000046.1:0-2040 GCA_034722215.1 Nanobdellota archaeon | reverse complement strand
TCAACAATACCTTCTTTTATCTCCCCTCCTTTTGGAAGCTTAAAACTATTTTTTATTTTTTCCCAACTTGTTTTTTTACCCATCTCTTTTACCATTTCTTCTATACTCTTAAGATAAGAATTATATTTTCTACCATGATAAGAAAAAGTATTTTCAAAATAAAATTGAATTGCTTTAAGATCACACTCTGCAGAAGATAATTCAATTAAATCATCTAACTCATGATATATAGGATCATAATTATTTAAAAAATCCTCTTGGAGAACAGCATAAGAAGAAGTAGAACGAATTAAAATTGAAGAAACACATTCAGGATATTTTTTTATAAAAGAACTTTTTAATTTTTGCAAATTTTCCAATTCTACTAAAACAATTTTTCCACTTACTTTATCTTTTAATAAGAAAAAGGGTTTTTCAAAATTAAGAGGAAAATTAAGTTTATTAAAAGTATTTACTTTAAAATTTTCATCATAACCTTCTTTAGACATACTAAAAAACCAAGATACAACCTCTCTAGAAGGGTAAATCTTTTCCCCCTTATCTATGTAATAAAACTTGACAAATTCATAATCTTGAATAAATTCTTCACTAGCTTTATCTATTCTTTTTTGCACAATTTTAGAATCCAATTTCCAACATTTATCTAAATAATCTTGCAAATCCTGTTCATCATTAAAAGTCTTTTTAAATTTATCAAAAAGTTCAACACCGGAATAATCAAAATATTTGGAATTACTATCTGAAGTCATTAAAATTTGTTTATCTAAATCTCTTAAACCTAATTCCCATTCATAATTACTATAATCTTTTTCATATTTTTCCATAGCTTTAATATATTCAACAGGATCTATATAATATTTTTCTCCTTCAAATTCAACAATAGAAGATTGCATTAAACCTTTATTCATAGGGGCACAAACCTCATTAATTCCAACATTTTTAGAACTATCTTCTCCATTAAAAAAATCATTTTCATTCAAATCAACATCCATAATACTAATAGCTCCATAATCATCAATCCATATTTCTTTTTCTTTTAAAATATCTGAATTATCAAAAGATAATTTTAAAGGAGAAGTTCCTTGCCCTATTCTTGATTTAATATTTTGAACATAAATCTGATTTCCATCATAAATAATATCTTTTCTTCCTTGATGAACAACTAAATTTTCTCCTTTAACTTTTAAATCAGAAAAATCTTCCTGTTTTTCTAAATTAAATTCTGAATTTTTATTTAAATCAATCCCAAAATAATCATTTTCTTCAACTTTAGAATAAGGATTATTTTTATCAAATTTAAAATTTAAATTATCTCCAGATTTTGCAATTAAATTGGTTTCTCCAAAAGATATTGAATTTTCTCCATAATCTTTCCCATCAAAATAAATATTTTTATTAGAAGAAACACCCATTACATTAACTCCTTTAATCTTAAAATCATCTCCTTTTTCAACATAATAATTTTTCCCATTAAATTTTATTTCTCCTGATTCTAAAAATTCATTATTTGGTAAAATAACATTTTTTCCTTTAAAAGTTATTTTCTCAGAAGTACCTAGAGAAAAAATAGGAGACAAAAAATTTGAATTAATTCCCTCAAGTATAATTCCTTTTTCATTATTATATAAAACTCTTGAATTTTTAGGAGTATTAAATTTAATACCATTAATAGTATAATTTCCTCCTGTTGAAATAAAATCTGCTTCCAAAATATTTCCTTCTTCATTTAATCTTAAAAAAGAATTTCTCTCTTTTAAAGAAGGTTTAATATCTTCAAAAAAATTTCCATTTAAATCTAAATAAGAAGAATTTGATTTAAAAGTAATTAAATAATTTTTTAAAACAGAAGTTTCTGTTTTCACACAATTAATATCATAACCTACAATATTTTCAGATAATCCTAATTCAGAAGATAAATCAATTGGTTCTAAAACGTTTTTAGAACAAACTAAACTAAAACTAAAAATAAATAAAAATAAATAAAAATAAATAAAAATTACTTTTAATTTCATTTAATTCCCTCAAAATCTATTGCAAAAT
>JAYENS010000045.1:0-2049 GCA_034722215.1 Nanobdellota archaeon | reverse complement strand
CTTTCACTTTCACTTTCTCTTTCACTTTTCCTTCTATTTTTCATTTTAATTTTTCCAATAATATTATATTTTAATTTAAAGAAAGAGGAGAAATTAAAAAAGTAATTTCATGTCAGGTAATAAGAACAAAATACTTTTTTATTGCCTGATTTTTTAAAACAAATACAATTTTTTTAAACAATTAAAAAACAAAATTATGAAAAAGATTCATTTAAGTCTTGTCATGCTATGTATCACAGTGATCAGCATACAAGCACAAAATCCTACTGTTTTCTCGGAAAAAGGCAATTTTGGTTATATTAATTCCATAGGCGATACAATTCGGCCAGCATTATATGATTTTGCCAATTCTTTTAAAGGAGGGGTTGCAATTGTAGGAATAAAGCAATACGGATACAATCTCTATTGGTTTATAGATAAGAAAGGAAATAAATTATCCAGTAATGCTTATTTTGAGATAACTTCATTTAATGCTTATGGTTTTGCAATCGCAAAAAAATCAAAAGATGGGAAATTAGTTCTTCTTGATTTTTTTGGGAAAGAAAAAAGTAAATTTAGTAAAAGAGGTTATGCAGTTGTAAAATTGGGAAGTTGCACATGGGCAATTTTTAATAAAAAAGGAGAATTAGTTCTCTCTTCAAAGGGAACTTATCCAGAATTTTGGAATAAAAAATATTTGGATTAAAATTATTCTAATTATTTTTAATCATAGAACTTTTAATGATTCGTTTTTACTTATTATTACGAGTTCTTTAAGTAATAAAACAATTTTTTTAACAAATTAAAAAACAAAATTATGAAAACATTCATGTTAACAATCATTCTAGTTGTAGCAATTGGAATGAATTTATTTTCTCAAATAACTATTCCTTCAACAGATAAAGAAAAAATAGATTTAGTTTTTTCTTGGTTGGAAGAAGATTTGCAGTCTTCAATAGAAAATTTTATTCCTGGTTTACAAGAAAGTAAGGATTATTTATTTCTTATCAATGGGGATGGAGGAAATTTTCCCGTATGTTCTCAAGCATTTAGGATTTATCTGAATCAAAATTCCTTAGAATCTATCAAAGTTGTAGAATGGAACTCAGAAGCTTTAGCATTTGGAGCTAAAGATGCATTCTATATAGATAAAGATTTTGTATCTTTCACAATTTATGAATATGATTGGAATTTTGTAAAAGATTCAGATTTTTTAGGAGAGTATGATGAATACTTTAATAAAAAATGGGAAGAATTAAATAAAAAATTCTTTCATCAATTAAAAAATCTAAAATAACCTTATTCAAAAAATCAAGTAAAAAAGTTTATATTTATTAACATTTTTTAAACAATTAAAAAACAAAATTATGAAAAAATTATCAATTATTTTAATCAGCTTTTTAATTCTTTTTTCAGCCTGTAATAATAATACAGAAAAAAAAGAAAATGCAGTAATCACTAAAACTTCTGAATTTCACAAGATAGATACTCTTTCTTGGAATATTATTGAAATAATTCAGATAGACACAACAACTTATTTTATCCATCTTTATGGATATAATTTAGGAAGAAATTCAATGAGCACTCGTAAATATTATTTGAATTCAGAAGGAGATACTATATCCTTTAATCCAGAAAGAAAATTAAAAATTCAAATTTTAGGCCAGGTAAGGTCTCATAATCAAATCCTTCCAGGGATTTATTACCCAGGTTATATTCAAGCTATTTTCAAATATGAAGATTATGAAAAAGGAATTGGCCGAACTTGGATAGGACCTCTAGAGGGAACCTTTTCTCAAGGAATTTCTTGCAGAGTTAAAATTATAAAATAATCTCTAAAAACCTCTTTCTATTTTTAGTTAGAGGTTTTTTCTTTTTTTAACAAAAACAATTTTTTTAACAAATTAAAAAACAAAATTATGAAAACATTCATGTTAACAATTATTCTAGTTGTAGCAATTGGAATGAATTTATTTTCTCAGACAACAACTTTCAAATTTAAAAATGGAGTTGTTAGTAAAACAACAATAAAAGTAGATAGTTTTACATCTTATAAGGATTCTTTGATTA
>JAYENS010000044.1:0-9482 GCA_034722215.1 Nanobdellota archaeon | reverse complement strand
AATTTCCTTTATTGTCTCTATCCCAAAGAAAATAACAAACACCTCCCTTAATTTCTACACCTGGAAAAACTTCAGAAGCATTGAAAAAATCATGTAAAATTCTTATTTTATTATCTTTTAACATACTCTCTCTAAATTTATCTAAACCTTTTCCACCTGAGAACCACCTAGATGGAATAATCATTGTTAAAAATCTTGGATTCAATTTTTTTGCTTGTTCTACAAACTTATGATAAATTGGAGAAGCACTTGCAGCATTACCACCGTCACTCAACTGATATGGTGGATTTCCTATTATTACATCGAATTTCATTTTGAATATTTCCTCCGGATTTTTTGTGTGTATGAATTCGTAGGCGTGTGTTTCCAATATTTCATCTCTATTATAAACTTCTTCACTGGCACCACAATATTTACATTTCCCATTAATCCAAGTATGATTTACTTTATTAAACTTTATATTGCCTTTTTCATCTTTAAATTTTGTGCAAACAGAATATTTTCCATTTGCTTTTTTTGAACAATAAACACTTCTTGTTGATAATAATTCAGTTATTTCTGTTATTGCAATTCCAAATAATTGTTTGGTATAAATATGATTTAATCTTTTTTGCACATCAGGAATTTCTTTTTCTAGTCCTTTAATTAGTCTTTTCGCAATTTCTCTTAAAAAAACTCCTGATTTACAACCAGGATCTAAAAAAGTAGTTTTAGGATTCTTAAAAATTTCAGGAGGTAATAAATTTAAAACTTGATTTGCAAATTTAGGAGGAGTAAAAACCTCATCGTTACTTAAATTTGCGAGTGCATCAAGCACATCAGGGTTATAATTTAAATTTTTATTAAACATTTTCTTGCTTCATTAATTTTAAAAAAGAAATAGGAGGATATAAGTTTATTGATTTTGGGATAAATACCGATTCGCCATTATCTGATGTTAGTTTTTTATCAAATGATGATAAAGTTCCATCTTTCGGTTCAAATAACTCCTCAAAAATAAAATCTCTCCTTTGAATTTGTGTTCCATTTATAGCAGACCATTCAGGAAAAATTATTGATTTTCCATTTTTATCTTTAAATATTAAGGCATTTCCTTGAACAAGATTTTTACCTAGAACATATTTAATATTTTCTAGGAATAATTGATTAATTTTATTTTTATATATTCTTTTGTATTCTTTTAGAAATAAATTATATAGTCTTTTTTGGGCTTCTTCTACATTATCATCTAATAATTCAATACCATATATACTTGAAATAGCAATTAAGGAATTTATCTCATAATCAAATTGATTTTTTTTATACTTTTTTTCAACCATTTCTAATTTTCTTTCTAATATTTTTATAAGAAAATTTCCATCTCCACAAGCAGACTCTAGAAAACGAGAATCTATTCTTTCTGTTTCATGTTTTACTAAATTTAACATATCGTTGACTATAAAATCAGGTGTAAAAACTTCTCCATGATCTCGAATTCTAAATTTAGATTTTGTAAGAGACTTTTCCACATGGCTCTTTTTTACTTTTTTTTCATAAGCCATATTTTAACAAGAAGTTTAATCCTTTTAACTCTTTTTATTACTTAACAACAATCTCCCCTTCTCCAACAATCCTTTCAACTTCTTCTAAAACTTTTCTTCCAGTAGAAGTTATCTTATAAAACTTAAATGATCTATCTTCAGGATTTCTACAAAGTATTAATTTCTTCCCAGATAATTCTTTTAAAGTTTAACGCTAAATAAAAGTCGGAGTAGGCATCTTTCTATTAGTTAAACCCTTTTTTATATAATTTAAAAGAATGCAATTTATTCAGAATATTAGAACATATACAACAGGTTTTTAATATATGAAATTTATATTTTATTATGGAAAATAAAATGGGATTAGGAAAAAATCCTCAAGGAAAAATTAATGCGCCTACAATGGCATATAAAGCTGTTTATGGAAAATATCCTAAAAATCCTTTAATGGGAAGAACAAGTTCTCCAAAAAAAATATGGAACGGGATTGATGTTGATATAAATATAAAAGATAAATGGTTAGAGGAATTAAATTCTTTACCTGTTGAAATAAGATCTACTGATGAAGGTAAAGATAAAGAAAGAGTAGCTTTTGTTATTTTTAGAATGCTTAAAGGCAAGGAAGATTTTTATAAAAAAGTTGAAGCAAATTTAAAAAAAGAAAAAGATTTATTTGTTTTGAGTGATATTGGAATTGAAGATCGTCCAAGAATTTGTGTTGCAAAAAATATAATTGTTAAAGAACCTGGATGGGAAGAATGGTGGAATAGTTTATCTGGAAAAATAAAAAAGGCATATGATAATGCAATTAATAATTAAAAAATTATATATTAAATAAAATTGAAAATGGAATTAATACCCTTATTTTTTAGTAGTTTAAAACAATTTTTAATTATTGAAAATAGAGTTAACTATTTCTAATATATATGTTCTTGGCATATTCTTTCCAACGCCAAAAGTTAATTAAAACATCTTCTTGTTTTCTTAAAAATGGAAGAGTCATTAAAAAAATATTTTGGTTATAATGAATTTAAACCAATGCAAAAAGAGATTGTTGAAAATGTTCTTTCTGGAAAAGATTCTCTTGTAGTAATGCCTACTGGAGGAGGAAAATCCCTCTGTTACCAACTTCCTGCTTTAAAATTTGAAGGAATTACTTTAGTAATTTCCCCTTTAATTTCTTTAATGAAAGATCAAGTTGATAGTTTAAGGGAAAAAGGCATTCGAGCAGAATTTTTAAATTCATCTCTATCATTTAGAGAACTTCAACTAATTCAAGGCAGACTTTCACTAGGAATAACAAAGTTAATTTATATTTCTCCAGAAAAATTAAATTCTGAAGATTTTAAAATGTTTTTAAGAACATTAAAAATTAATTTAATTGCAATTGATGAAGCTCATTGCATTTCTGAATGGGGTCATGATTTCAGACCAGATTATAGGAATTTAAAAGAATTAAAAAAAATCTTTCCAAATATACCTTTTATTGCTTTAACAGCAACGGCAACAGAAAAAGTAAAACAAGATATTCAAGATGAATTATCTTTAAAAGATGCAAAAATTTTTATATCCAGTTTTAATAGGAAAAATTTGAAATTAAATGTGAGATATAAAAAAGATTCTTTTGATAAAATTGTAGAAATTTTAAAAGAGCATAGAGAAGAATCAACAATAATATATTGTTTTTCAAGAAAAGATGTAGATAGAATTTCTGAAAAATTAAATTGTTTAGGATTTAGAGCAGTTGCATATCATGCTGGATTGAGCACAGAGTCTAGAAAAAGAAACCAAGATTTTTTTATTAATAATAGAATTAAAATAATTGTAGCAACAATTGCTTTTGGAATGGGTATAGATAAACCAGATGTAAGACTAGTAATTCATCACACTTTTTCAAAATCTTTAGAATCTTATTATCAGGAAATTGGTCGTGCAGGAAGAGATGGAAAAATAAGTGAGTGTATATTATTTTATTCTTCTTATGATAGGAAAAAACATAATTTTTTTATTAACAATCTCTCAAATGGAAGTTCAAAAATTAAAAAAATTGAAAATTTAAATAAAATGCAAGAGTATTGTGAAACCCAATTATGTAGGAGAAAATTCATTCTAAATTATTTTGGAGAAGATTTTAATAAAGAGGATTGCACTGGTTGTGACATCTGTTCAAATAAAGATATTTAATTTTTTTAGAAAGAAATAATCTCAAAATCTATAAACAACTTTTTCTTTATAAATAAATGGAAAAACAATGGTATGTTTATATTATAGAATGTCAAGATAATTCTTTTTACACAGGTGTAACAAATGATTTAGATAAAAGAATTAAAGCTCATATAGAAGGAAAAGGAAGCAAATATGTAAATAGAAAAGGATTCAAAGAACTTCTTAAAATAAAACCTTGCAAAGATAAATCAGATGCCTGTAAATGTGAACATCAAATAAAACAATTATCTAGAAATAAAAAATTAATTTGGTTTGATTAATTAGCTTTTTTATTAGCTTCTCTTTGAGCTTCTTTAGCTTTTTTAACTTCTTTTTTTCGTTCATCAGACATAGGTTTTTTAGCTCCTTTAGCACGTCTAGTCATTCCCCTATGTGTGTGATTTTTTAATCTTCTCTTTGCCATACCAACTTTAGAAAATTTGAGTATATATAAGTTTTGAATATATTATGTTGTCCGAAGTTTCAAAATTTCTTACATAAATTTATTTTCTTAGAATTCTTTGAATAGCTAAAACATAAGCAGCAACTCTTGGAGAAATATTAAGTTCTTTTGATTTTTCTAAAACTTCTTTTGTTGCTTGATTCATTTTTTCTTCAAGTTTTTTATCTACTTCTTCAAAAGTCCATTTTTCTTTATGAACATTTTGATACCATTCATAATATGAAACACTAACTCCTCCAGCATTTGCTAAAATATCTGGTAAGACCAAAATTTTCTTTTGAAATAAAACTTCATCAGCCTCAGGAATCACAGGTCCGTTTGCTAATTCTAAAATAGTTTTAGCTTTAATATTTTCAACATTGTCCAAAGTTATTTGATTTTCTAATGCTGCAGGAACTAAAACATCACATTCTAATTCTAATAATTCTTTATTTGAAATATTTCTAGAATTTTCAAAATCTAAAACACTTTTATTTTCTTCTTTATATTTTAATAAATCTTCAATATTAAAACCTTTTTCGGAATAAATAGCACCTTTTGAATCAGAGATTCCAATAACTATTCCACCTTTCTTCACAATTAATTTTGCAAAATTATTTCCTGCATTTCCAAAACCTTGTATTACAAATTTTTTACCTTCAATATCTCCAATAGCTTTAATTAAAACAAATTCTCCTCCTCGAGCAGTTGCAATATCTCTTCCAATACTCCCTCCAGAATCTAAAGCTTTTCCAGTTACAACTCCTAAAATATCCTCTACTGGTTTTCCTGTTTGTTTAGCATATTCTTCTACAATCCATCCCATTATTTGAGAATTAGTATAAACATCTGGGGCAGGAATATCTTTGTCAGGTCCAATCACTGGATAAATTTTTTCAACAAAAGCTTCAGTCATTTCTTTAAGCTCTTGTTCACTCATTTCTTTTGGATTGCAAATAATTCCTCCTTTTCCTCCTCCAAGCGGAAGATCTACTGTAGCTGTTTTAATACTCATCCAAGTTGCAAGAGCACGCACTTCATCTATATCTACATCAGGATGGAATCTTATTCCTCCTTTATAAGGCCCTAAAGAATTATTATGTTGAACTCTATAACCTTTTATTAACTTTGTTTCTCCTTTAATATTAACAGGAAAACTAACACTAACTTCTCTTTGAGGTGTAAATAAAATTTCTTTTTCAAAATCTTTCAAATTAAGAATTGAACTAGCTTTATCAATAATTTTTTTAGCATTCTCAAATGGATTTATTTTTGTCATGTTTTATTTAATACATTTCTTTTTTTAAATATGATTAATTACTGATAAATACTGAATTATTTTTACAGTTTAATCAAAAACTCTTTTTAAAACTTTTTCCTGCATTTCATCTCTAAAACATTCTTCACAAATATTTGCATTTGTTTTTTTACTAATCTTAAAACTATAAGGATCCTTTAGTTTTCCACATCTTTCACATCTCTTCAAACAATCGGTACAATAAATTCTTTTAGAAACACGATCTTCTTTTACATGAGTTTTACAGACAAGTCTACCACACCTATAACATCTTGTAGCACATTCCTTACAGATATTTTTATGACAAATTTTACATTCATTTTCAACACATTTTTTACAATATATTTTATGACAAACTTGACAATTAACAGCACATTTTTCACAGCAAATATGACCTTTTGCTCCTAAATACATATCTCCATTTTCTTTTTTACAAACCTCGCAAGATAAATTTAAAGAATCTTTTTTTAATACATCTAAAGAAATTTCAATTCTCTTTTCAGAAAGAGTATTTTTATAGTAGATTACAAATAAAAAGATAGGATAATAAATCAAAGTTGTTTTTACAAGTTTTGTATTAATGTTTAACATATGTTTTTGTTCTTCAATTTGAAAAGCTCTTTCTTTATTTTCTTCAAGTCCTTTAATACGATATTTTTCTCTAAGTTCTTGAATTAACTCTTTTTGTCTTTCAGCATTTTCAAATTCTCCTTCTTTTTCAAATTCATAAAGAGTTTCATTAAGTTTTTTCAAATCTTCAATATATTTAGAAGAATACTTTGAAAATTTCTTCTCAATTTTTTGTTTTTCAATTTCAATGTTTTTTTCTAATCTATCCAAAACTTCTTTCTTTTTTTCTGCATTAAGTTTTTTTAATTCTTCTTTTGCAATAAAATAGCTTTCTCTAGTATCTGGAATTTTAATTTCTTTTTTATTTCCTTTTTCAATGGAGTCTTTAAATAAATCTAAATTAATTATTTTATTATCATGAATTATTATTTCTTTTGTTAAAACTTCTTCTTTATCAAGATATTCAAAAGTGGATTCAAAAGTAAATCTAAAAAAGGATTCATATTTTTCTTTTTTAGAAATGTAATCAATTTCAGCATTATTTATTTTTAATTTCTTTTTTAATTCTTTTTCCGAAAGATTTTCAAGCTTTAATTTCACAATGTGTAAGTCTTCAAGAGGTTTATTCATAAAATTATAAATAATAACTATTATATAAGAATTATTGAGAAAATGGGAATTTTTTATTTTGCTACAAACCTTTTTATACTTGCTTTTTCTTAGTAATAAATGTCTAAAAATCAAGGAATCTCCATGCCCTCAGGTTTTGGAGGATTAGTAAACTATAAGGAAGAATACGAAAGTAAATTTATGTTAACACCAACTCATGTAATAGCATTCATAATTTTTATTGTGGCTTTAAGAGTTGGGTTAGGCTATTTATTCTAAAATGTTTGGAGGAATTAATCCCAGACAGATGCAAGGAATGATGAAGAAGATGGGAATGTCTCAAGAAGAAATTGATTCTAATAAAGTTATAATAGAAAAAACAGATGGTTCAAGATTAATTATTGAAAATCCTTCTGTAACTAAAATAAAAATGCAAGGTCAAGAAACTTTTCAAATAGCTGGGGAAATTTTAGAAGAAAATTTATTATCTGAAGAAGATATTCAAACAATTACTGAAAAGACAGGATGTTCTAAAGAAGAAGCAAAACAAACTCTTGAAAAAACAGGAGATCTTGCGGAAGCAATTTTAGAACTGTCAGAATAAAAAAGGTAACTATAAAAAGAAGTGATACTTTTTCAATTCTGCGAAATTTAAGATGGAAGAAATAATACAAGAAAAAATTAGTGCAGATCATTTACTTTATGTTAGTTTGAAATATACAAAAACTTGTGATGTTATAATTAATCTTCTTTTAAGATGGAGAAATTTAATTGATGTTTGTATTAATAAATTATTATTAAATGCTAAAAATAACAAAAAATTGCCAGAAGTTTCTGAGAATGTTATTGGTAGAATAAAACAAATGAGAAAAGTTTTCAGGAAAGAAAAAGATATTGTTGAAGTAATGGATTTTTTTATGATGCTTAGAAAATTAGAAGGTCTTGAAATTGAAAGAATTGGAGAATTTAGAAAAAATGTAGCACTAAAAATTCAATTTAGAGGAAAAGAAGTTAATGTAAATTTAGAACAATTAAAAATATATGCTGAAATGATGGAGAAATTTTCCTCAAAAGTTAAAGAGATTCTTACAAAATGAAAAAAATAATTGTAGTTGCTTCTGGAAAGGGGGGAGTAGGAAAAACAACAACTACTATAAATTTGGCTGCTGCTTTAAATCATTTTGGAAAAAATGTATTAATTATCGACGCTAATTTAACAACTCCTAATGTAGGAATTCATTTAAATGCTCCAGAGGTTCCGGTAAATTTAAATCACGTATTAAATAATGAAGCGGAAGTTTCAGAAGCTGTTTATAAACATGATTCAGGAATTAAGGTTATTCTTTCTTCTCTTTCCATAAGAGAATTAAAAAAATTAAAACCAGAAAAATTAAAAAATTTTAGAAAGGATTTTTTAGAAATGTCTGATTTTGTATTAGTAGATTGTGCAGCAGGTTTAGGGCATGAAGCAACTTCAATAATGGAAGCAGCAGATGAAATAATTTTAGTTACAAATCCCGAAATGCCCTCTTTGACAGATGCTCTAAAAACAATAAAAGTAAGTGAAGGATTAAAGAAAAATGTTAAAGGAGTTATTGTAAATCGTGTAAAGAAAAATAAAATGGAATTAGAACCAGCAACAGTTAAAGATATGTTAGAAGTTCCTGTTTTAGGAATGGTTCCAGAGGATATTGTAATGCAACATTCTTTAAGATTAAAAAATGCAGTAGTTCATACGCATCCAAAGTCTAAACCTTCTAGGGCTTACAAAGAAATAGCTGCAAAATTAGTAGATGTTTATTATGATTCTGATAAAGATAAAGAGAATTTATTCCAAAGAATTTTTAAAAGAAATTTATAATTTTACTTCTTCTTTTTCTTAACAACTTTATTATTCCCGCGCTTTGTAATAAAATAATAAATTACAATTAATATAATTATAATTAAAATAACATTTATCCAATTAAAACCTGAAAGTTGAACTTGAGCAGGACACGCAATTGTATCTGAACCAGGAACACAATCTCCTTCTGCATTATTTGGATCTGTTTTTGTCACTTCGTTACCTGTAGCCCAATTCCAAATAGCCCCCCAAGAATAATCCAAATAACCATCACTACAATCATCACTCGACAAATCTTCAGAATATAAACAATTTCCTACTTCAAAAAATTCATTTGTTGTTTCATTCAAAAAGCCCGAAAACCACGAGGGCCCACAAACAGAAGTAGTAGCATTCCAAGAACAACTACAACTAATATCTTCTGCACTACAATCAACATACTGTGAAGGTGAAGAAGCGTCAGCAACATTACAAGTATCTGCATTACAACTTCCTGCACCAGAATAATCCGAACAATAATTTTTAGTTTCACAAACTACTATTTCTCCTCTTGCATCTGTAAGATTTAAAATTTTATTTGTAAAAATTTTATATTCTGTTGAATCATATCTAATCCCAAAATAAACTTCATAATGAGTATCTACTGAAGGAGTAAGAACTTCAGGAAGGTCTTTAGGAGTGTCTCCAACAAGACTATCTCTTGAGTTATTTAAATCCAAATCAGTTATATTCCATTTAAAATAAACTCTTCCTGTAGAGTCAACAGTTCCATTCAAAGTAGTTAAATCCACTCGAATATCATCATTTGTTCCAACCCCATCATCCTCATAAATATCAAAATAAATAACAGTTCCTTCAGGAGCAGTTATGTTTGTAACATAAAGAGCAATTTCTCTATTTCCTTCAGATTGTTCATTAACTTCAAAAGCAGAGATTTCATATTGATATATTTTATTAATTTGAGACCAATTTCCAATAGAATTACTTAAATCAATC
>JAYENS010000043.1:0-2149 GCA_034722215.1 Nanobdellota archaeon | reverse complement strand
AAATTTTTGAATTAGATTATGAAGATTATAAAAAGGAGGTTAATAAAAATTTACCATGAATAATAAAATAAAAGATAGAATAAGTAATTTTTCTTTAAAAAATCGTAGAGCAAATTTAGCAGTTGTAATTTTAGTTATTGGAACTTTTGCAGTTTGCGCTTTAGCTTTATTAACTTTTTATGTTTCTGATTCAAAAATTAGTACAAGTTTTGTTAGTTTGCATTTAATGGAACAAATGAATGTTCAGATAGATGAATTTAAATTTTATTCTTCAAAAAATGTTTCTATTGAAAGTTTAAATAATTTTAATGTTGTTGAAGAAGATGGTTTAAAATGGATTAAGATAGAGAAAAAAAAACCTGCTTCTAAGATTTTATTTTTTAAAGAAGGAGAGGATCTTTTATTTTCTGTGCAATATCCTATTTCTAGTTAAATTTAAATATTATTTTTTTGTTAGATTA
The DNA here is from genome assembly GCA_034722215.1 of Nanobdellota archaeon. GTDB lineage: Archaea > Nanobdellota > Nanobdellia > Pacearchaeales > GW2011-AR1 > GW2011-AR1. The sequence continues at coordinate 1,688 of JAYENS010000043.1, read as the reverse complement.
TTATGAAATTATTTTTCAAATATTTTTTTGTTTCCCTAATCTTTGTAGTTTTACTATTTGTTCTTTTTTCTTTTTTGTTTGGATCAGAGAAATCTTCTTTTAAAGTTTCTTTTGAGGAAAAAAATAATTCAGAAAATATTTTTTCTTGTAATGAAAATTGGTTTTGTACTGGTTGGAGTCCTTGCATAAATAATTTTAATAAGAGAAATTGTGTTGATTTAAATAGTTGTGGAACTCTCGAAAAACAACCTGAATTATTAAAAAGTTGTGAGATGAAAGGAACTATTTATTATAAAGGGGAAAATTTTTATAATCAAAATAGTTCTGAACTTCCTAAAGATACAGAAGAAAATTTAAAACCTCTTCAAGATTGTTCAAAATCTATTGCTCCTAATTGTGGTTATGCTTATCCTGGAATGGTTTTAGATTTTAATGAAGATTGTGCTTTAAATTGTTTTGGAGAGAATTTTTTTAATGGTTGTTCTTTAGGTAAAGTTTACTTGGAAGGGTCAGATGGTTCTTCGATTTTTTTAGAATCTTTTGGAATGGAAGAGGAGAAATGCATAATTGAATTAACAATTATTAAACCAGATGAGGAATTTCCTGAACTTGAAGGAAAAGATTTAAAGTGTAATATTCCTTTTGAAAATTTTCCTTTGATTTTTGAAATGTTAATGGATGAGCCTTTTGAGGAGGAAGATGGAGGTTCTTCGACAATGGTTATTTTTTCTGCAATGATGATAGAATCTACAGAAAAGGAAAGCAATTTTTGTACAGGCACTATTTTCGATTAAAGATAATTTTAGTGAAAGAATAATATTTATAAAGTAAATTATCTTCTATTTTTTATAAGGTGATGAAGATTAAAAATAAAAAAAGGGATGGATTAAAAAGGAATTTTCTTAAAAAAAATTCTAAGGCTCAATCAATGAGTACAAATACGGTAGTTCTTCTAATTATTTCAGTATTAGTTTTAGTGTTTTTAATTTTAGGATTTACAATGGGCTGGAGTAAAATTGCTCCATTTATAAAATCAAGTAATGTTGATACTATTGTGAATAATTGTGAAGCTGCTTGTTCTATTCAAAATGAATATGATTTTTGTAGATTTCCAAGAGAATTAAAAGATGCTGAGGGTGAAAAGTTTACAACTTCTTGTGTTGTATTTTCAAAAGTAAGTCAATTTTCTAAATATGGTATAAAAGAGTGTAATATTGATTGCGATTTAAATTGTGAAGATGTGAAAATTAATGAAGTTGCAGGAGATTCAACTTTAACTGTAGAAGATTTACCTTCTTATGATTTAAGTCCTGTAATTGTTAATAAAGAATCTTGTTTTATTTCTTAAAATGTCTGATTATGTGTTTAATTCTAAAAGAAATAAGGGTAAAAATAAATTAAAAGAAAAGAAGAAACATCCTTATAAATCAGGAGGAAGATTTAGGTCTATTTCTATAAATCTTTCAAATAAAAAGAAAGATAAAAAGTAAAGTAAAATTAAAAATTTTCCATAGCATTTTTTAACAAGTAAAAAAATAATCTTATAAACTTTATTTTCTAAATTAAGATATGTTAGAAGTTATATTTTTATTTATGTTGGGTTTGATTTGGATTGTTTTTGCAAGTATTCAAGATTTAAGAACAAGTGAAATTGCAAATTGGTTAAATTATAGTTTGATAATTTTTGC
>JAYENS010000042.1:28317-29933 GCA_034722215.1 Nanobdellota archaeon | reverse complement strand
ATCTGAAATTAATAAACAAGTTGAATTAAAAAATAAAGAAATTAGTAAAGTAAAAAAAGTGATTTTAGATATTAAAATGGAGATTGAAAATTATGAGGATAAAATTTCTGAAATAAATTCAATTATCCAAAAACAAACAGGTTTAGAACAAGAACAACTCAATTCAGAGATTGCAAATTTAAGAGCGGATTTAGCTGCATTTTCTGTTAAGAAAGAGAATCATGAGAAAAAATTAAAAGAAATTTCTAGACAAAGAATAGATTTGAGAAATTCAATAAAATCTAATGAGGTTTCAATTAAACAACTTAGAAAAGAATCTCCTACTATTGAAAAGATTCGAAGAGAATTAGAAATTAAAAGAAAAGAATTAGAGGAAGTTGAAAAACTTCGTAAAAAACATTATATGGATAAAACAGAATTACGAAGCACAAGAGAAAGATTAGAGGATAAAAAATCTATTTTGTCTAATTATGAAAATGAATCAAATTTTTTATTTAAACAAATTGACAATTTATCTTCTGAATTGTTTGATAAAAAAACTACTCAAGAAAAAGTTAAAGAGTTAAAAAATAAATTAGTTCATGATAAAGATTTATTGAATGAATTGCAACAAAGAGAAAGGGAACTTGAAAAAATTATTCACACTAATGAATCTAAAATTGAAGAAAATAAAAAAATAATTGAGAAGATTGATAAATTAGATATTTGTCCTCTTTGTAAAAGCAAAGTTACTAAAGAACATATTGAAAATATTTCTAAAGAGGCTGATCCTAAAATTTTTGCACTAAAACAAGAAATTGGAAGTTGTGATAAGGAGATTGGAGAGATTTATAATAAAAGAGATTCTTTAATTCGAGAAGTAGATTCTTTAAATTCTGAAATTACTAAGAGGCAATCTGATTTGAGTAAATTAAGATCTATTAATGATAAAAATGAACAAATTAAAATTTTATTAGAAAGAATTTCTGTATCTAAAGAAGAAATTAAAGAATTTTCTGTTAAAGAAAATAATTTAGAAAATAATTTTGATGCAAATTCAAATATAGAAGAAAGATATGAAACTTTAAAAATAGAAGTTCAAGATATTTCTTTAAGAAGTAAAGAAAATTTAAGTTCTGAGATTTCTTTTAAAGAAAGAGAACTTGAAAGAGCTAGAATTACTATTAATCAGCTTTTTAGAGATGAAGAAGATATAGGTGAAGAGATGATTATTGTTGTTAAAAATTTATCTCAAAAAGAAAATTTATTAGAGAAGAAAAGAAAATTAGAAGGAGAATTAATTAAAAAAGCTGAAAAATATATTTCTCAAAGAGATGATTTTCAACATAAAATCCGAGAAATTGAGAATGATTTATCTTATAAAAGAAATGATGTTCAGAATATTGAACAAATTGTTAATAATTTTAAAATAGATTTGGCTAGAATAAATGCTGAAATTGAAAATTTTGAGACAGAAATTTTGGAATATCCTCATGAAGAAATTCTTAAAGGAAATAAAGAAAATTTTATAGAACGACTTAGAAGATCTGAGGATAGGCTTATGAGAATTGGGAATGTTAATATGCGTGCTTTGGAAGTTTATGAAGAAGTTAAAGATGAATATGAGTCTATTAAAG
>JAYENS010000042.1:0-28307 GCA_034722215.1 Nanobdellota archaeon | reverse complement strand
AAAGAAAAAGTAGAGGTTATTGAAAAAGAGAAAGAAGGAGTTATGAAAATTATTCATGAAATTGATATTAAAAAGAAAAAAGTTTTTTTGAGAACTCTTGAAGAATTGAATAGAATTTTTACTTCTAATTTTGCAAAAATTTCTACTAAAGGAGAAGTATTTTTAGAATTACAAAATAAGAAATTGCCTTTTGAAGGAGGAGTAGATATTATTGTTAAGACTGGGCATGGGAAATATTTTGATGTTAAATCTTTATCTGGAGGAGAACAATCAATGGTTGCTTTGAGTTTGATTTTTGCTATTCAGGAATTAAAGCCGTATAGTTTTTATATTCTTGATGAAATTGATGCTGCTTTGGATAAAAGAAATTCTGAGAGGCTTGCTGGTTTGTTGAAAAAATATATGCAAAAAGGTCAATATATTATTATTACTCATAACGATGAGGTTATTACAGGGGCTACAAATTTGTTTGGAATCTCAATGCATGAAGGTATTAGTAAAGTAATTAGTTTGAAAGTTTAAAATTAAAATCAAAGATTTAGGATAGGATTCTGAGAGAGCATTGATGCATACCCCAAATTACGGAATAAAGGGGTAAAAAATAAAGGGGGCTTTTCTGGGTTGCCCCGAGGTTTAATAAAAAATAAAAAAATAAAATTTATTCAGCTAAGTTAGTAATAACTTTCGCCGAAGTCTTCTGTTTTTTCAGGTTTCTTTCCTAAAAGTACGATTAAGACAACTAATAATACTAAGAAAATAATAGCCAATATAACTGTTAAAATAACAATTGGATTTGACTTATTTCCGTCAGCTTCTAATTCTAAAGTAACTGTGTCTATAAGTTGGTTGTTTGAAAGAATTGTAACATCGAATGTTTGAGTTCCTTCTTTTTCAGCATTAGCAGTAATTGTAATTACTTTGCTTGAACCAGCTTCAACAGCAACAATAGATTGAGAAGCACTAGATGTAAGAGCTGAGTTTGAACCTGTAATGATTGTATAAACCATAACATTGTTTGTTGGGTTTACAAGCATAAGTTCATAAACTGCGTCTTCACCTACAGCAACAGTTTGTTTAGTTGTTGTTGGAATTGCAGTATTTGGTAAACTGTTTCCAATAACAATTGTTCTTAATTCAACTGTTCTTGAGTCGTCGCTATCTACTATAACTTCTAAAGTATAGATTCCTTCTTGAACTGAGTAAGGTACGTTAAGGTACATAGTACCTGCAACAGTATCTTCTTCATTATCACATTGTGTACAATTTTCAACTGCAACAAGGTCTCCGAACCACTTAGGTCCTTGGAAAACATTAAGTCCAACAATTCTTGTTGATACATAAATATCATCTAAGTTGTTGTAACCTCTGTTTTTAAGAACTAATTCAATTGGGAAACTTTCCCCTGCTTGAATTGAACTTGGAGTTGTGATTGATTTAATCATGGCGTTGTAAGACGGTCTTTGAACATTTAAAGTAATTGCTGCAAGATCTGATTTATGATCTTTACCATCTACTTCAATTTCCAAAGTTACAGAATCAGAAATTTGATCTTTAAGTTCGTATGGAACTTTAATTGATAAAACTTTTTTATATTTCATGTTTTTTTCAACATCGAAATTTTCTGAGATTGAGTGTGTCTTAACTTTTTCACCATCGATTTCAAGTTCTACAGTTACATCAGTGTCATCATTTAAGGCGTCAAAATATACTTTAACAATAATTTCTTCACCAGCAATAACACTAACATTTCCACTTCCATGAGGTATAGGATAAGCATCCATACCATTTACTGTAACTTTATATGTTGCGTTATTCACAATATCAGCAGCACTAACAGTTACAGCTAACATTAATACAAGAGCTAATGTACATAAAGAAACCAATAGGTTTTTTGTTTTCATCTTTTTTGTGTTTTTTTGTATTTAATTACGTAAAAACATTTGTTTTTACTAATAATATGTCCCAAAGGTTGTTTATAAACTTTATGGTAACAACATATTCGTATAATTTTGTAGTAACAAAATATTTCACTTCTTGTTTATACAGCTAGTTTCTTATAGATTTCTAAGCTTTTAAGAGTATCTTTTATTTGTTCTGGAGATTCATTTATCACGACGATGGATTTGTTTTTAGGAAGGTTTTTTAGTAATTCTTTAATTTCTTTTGTTTCAGTTATCTTATGTTTTTTTTCTCCTTTCTCTGAATAAATTATTCCAGAAAAATGGATATGTAATTCTTCTAATTTTTTGAATTTTTCAAGTGTTTCTTTGAATTTATAATCTCCTTGATATCTTGCTAGGATGTGTGCGAAATCAATGCAGGCGTGACACTGAGTGTCTTTTACTAATTGTGCTATTTCATCTATTGAACCAAAGACGTTTATTTTTCCCATTATTTCTGGTGCAAGTTTTGGAGTATATTTTTCTTTTTTTCTAATTTCTTGCAATTCTAAAATATTATTTTTAATATTTTCATAAGCTTTTATTTTATCTTCTTTTCCATAAAAACCAGGATGAAATATTATATATTTTGCATCTAAAAGAGTTCCTATTTTTAAGCATTTAATAATTCTTTTTTTACTGTTTTCTATTTTTATTTTATCATCTGAATTTAGGTTTATGAAATAAGATGCGTGAATTGATAATTGAATTCCTAGTTCTTTTGCTTTTTTTCCAATTCTGATTGCATCTTGTTCTTTTATATAAACAGAGTAAGTAAAAGAAATTTCACAAGCTTTGAAACCTAATTTGTGAAATGTTTCTAAGTTTTTCTCTGCTTCTTTAACAGGTCCTAAACCAGCTGGTCCGAATTTTATTGTCATTTTATTGATTATATTAAGATAGGATTAGACTATTCTAAGAATACAATTCTTTTATTTAAAATAATCTGATTCATATTATTAATTAAATGATAAATACATCTTATTTTTATCAGGAAATATATTATCTATAATCATGTATTTTGTTAAGTTGCTGGAGTTTTTATATTTTTTTGTTAAGAATTTTTTATGAAACAAGAATAACAAGAAGTTATAAAATTTTTTCAAAAATCTAAAACTGAGTAGGTCATAAGATTACTAGATAAAGGGACGCAGTGATGTACTCATAATTGTGGTTTTTTTTGGTAAAAAAACTTTTTGGTTTTCAAATCCCTCTAAATTTTGGCTGAAGCCAAAAATTTTCTCTATTTATAGGAATGATTTAGAGTTTATGAAAACCAAAAATTTAATTTAAATATTTCTACAAACTAAGTAATTTAATACTTGTATCTGTTGTTTGGAAATTGTTTGCAACAATTATTTGAATTCCTTTTTCTTCAGAAGTTCGAATGGTTTGCACTGTAGCAGGACCATCAATTACTAATATTGCTGTGCTTGAATTTCTTCTTATTGTTCCTTTAACTGTTTTTGCAGAAGTTATTTTAATTTCTTCTAAATTTTCATTTAAAAGAATAGCTTTTCTTGTTCCTTGAATTTTCTTTGAAAATTCTTTTAAAGCTTTTTTCTTATCTGCTGTTAAATCAATTGCTGGAATTTCTTTTTTTTCAGTAGTTGTTTTAGAATAACTTTTTCTATCTCCTCTGAAAAATTCTGTTGGTTTTACTTTTCTACGCAAATTCATTAAAATTTCTTTTGAAGTTAATTCTTCTACTTCTTTTCCATCCGGAGCAATTGCAATATATTTTATTTCTGCGTTATCACAAACATTTTGGGCGATTAATTTTCCGCCTCTGTCTCCGTCAACAAATAAAGTAATTTCTTTTGTTTTTGAAAATTCTTTGATTTCGTCTGGGAGTTTTGTTCCATCCATTCCGATAACATTGTTTATTCCAGCTCTTACCATGTTTATAACATCTGCTCGGCCTTCTACTACAATTAATTCTTTATTGTCTAAATCTTTACCAATTGCTAATTTGCTTTTTCCGTATTCTTGTACTCCAGAAATTTTAGCTGAGTCCTTGATTTGATTTGAGATGTCTCTTGAATCTGTTGCACCTTGAATTCCTTGCATTAGTTTTTTTGCTCTTTCTAAGATATAATCTCTTTTGCTCCCTCTAACATCTTCGATTTTTTCTACTTCTATTTGAGCATCACAAGGTCCGATTCTTTCAATTGTTTCTATGGCTGCGGCTATTAATGTTGTTTCTGATTGGTCTAGGGCTGTTGGAAGTTGAATGTTTCCAATTGTTCGCTTATCTTGTCTTTCAATTTGAACTTCTATTCTTCCGATTTTACCTTCTTTTTGAAGTTCTCGCATTTCAAGATCTGCTCCTAACAATCCTTCTGTTTGTCCAAATAATGCACCTATCACATCGGGTTTTTCTAAATGTCCTTCCGCAACAAGACTTGCATGAATCATGTATTTTATTGATACTGGACTTATTTTTGCCATTTTGTTTAATTCTCCTTTTTACTTATTATTTGAAATCTATGATTTCATTTAGAAAAATATCTGACACTTACTTTTGAGCAATTGAGTGTAATTATGATATTAAAGGAAAGTGATAATAATCTGTGATATTTTTCTAATGTTAAAATCAGTTTGAATTGGTTTTTAAATGTTGTTGTAAGGATTTTTCATATATTTTTTACAGGCCTTTCCTATTTCTTCAAATCCTTCTAGGATTTGAGAAGATATACTTTTTATTACTTTTTCTAAACCATTTGCTAATTGAATTTTATTTGCTTTCTTATCTCCTTTAAATTCTTTTTTATATTCTTTTATCATTTCTTTGAATGCTTGTTCTTGATAGAAATAATTTGTTTTTACAAATTTTTTTGCAAATTCTTCTGGAGTGTAACTATCAAAATTTTTAGGATGGTTGTTACATTCTTTATTCATTCTAAACAATTTTATTTTCTTTTAGAAGTTTGAGTTCTTTTATTTTTCCTAATCTTTCATATAAATCCATTAATTTTAATTTTAAACTTTCTTTTTCTTTTTCATCAATTTTCATTCTAATTAATTTTTCGTAAAGTTTTCCTGCTTTTTCTTTTTTATTTTGTTTTTCAAATTCTTTTATTTGTTTTCTGTAAAATTCAAGCATCTTTTCATAGATTTCTTTTTTTTCTTTAGAGTTTGCTTCATTCATGCTTTTTCTTAGTGCTTTATTTGAAAGATCTAATTTTCCATCTGAAATGTAAGCTTTTGATTCTGCTAAATAGTATTTTTGTTTTTCTTTGAATGTTACTGAATTTAAAGCGGCTTTTTTGTGCGCTTCTGCTTCTTTAGAAAACATTTTTTTTTGTTTGTAAATTTTTGCTAATTTCAAATAAGCAAATTTTCGCATTTCAATTGGAGGCATTTGTTTAAGATACATTTCAAGAAGATTAATTTGTATGAAATCTCCTTTCCCCTCTAAAGCATCTTCAACTTCTTGTTTTCGCATAAATTTTTTCAACATATTAACAAAAAGAGTTGAGAGTATTTAAAATTTATTGTGTGTTAGAAGAAGAACAGGTTTTTTATAATTTTTATTATGTTTTTCTATGAACGAAGAGGAGTGAGAGCACAGTTGGGTAAAATTCTTCGGATTTTGAGTTTAGAAATTAACACATCAAATTAAGTAAATATATAGTTGTGAATATATATTTTTTTAAAGGTGCATATAGGTCTTATTTCATGGATAAAAATAGAAGAGCATTTCTAACATTATATACTGTTCCTGAAATGAGTCCTGGAAGATTAGAATGCAGTGGAGTAATTACTGCAGATGGAAGATTAATTAAACAAAATCTTCAATTAGAGATTTTTAATACTGCAAGAAATATTTCAAAAGAGATTCTTCCTTATTTAGTATCTGATCTACTTTTATATGAGGTTTCTTTTTATGATTCAAAAACTCTTTTCAATAGACTTGAAGTAATGGCTACAAAATTTAAAGGAACACATAGCAGACATCAAAATGGATCTCATGATGATGCAAGTTTTCGTATTTTAGATAGAGATAGATTAATAGAATATCTAGATCATTTAGAATATCCTAAATCAGCTCCTAAAAATTAATAAGTACCAATTCTAAATTACAATTAATTCTTGTTATATCTTTTTTTAGGGTTGAAATTTAGTGCAACGTTTCGAAGGAAAATTTTAGAGTTTGTCTTTTGTAGTTTTTTAGGAAGTCCCCTTTTTTTGCTTATTTTTTTCTAAAAAAAGAAGACGGAGGAATTTTACTTAAATTCTTTTTCCTAATAATTCAGATAGAGTTTTATAGATTGTTTTTTCTTTTGATTTTTTTGAAAAATTTTAATAGTAAATTTAATGTTTTTTATTATTTTTCAAAGAGAATGAAACTTATATCAGTAATTGCTTTAATTTTATGATATGTATTTGCAGGAAATTCTATTTTTGCAGGAGATTCGATAATCCAAGTCTTATCTTTAAGAGTTATTTTAGCAGAACCTGTTACAAAGTAAATCAATTCTTCAACATTTTCAGAATTATCTCCTGCAATTTTATCTTTATATTTATATAAAATTTTGAAGCCTTCTGTTTGATAGGTTTTACCTTTTTCATTCTCTTTGATAAGTTTCACTTTCTAAATTGCCACCATTTCTTTTTTAGCTTTAGATCTTTTTCAAGTGCTTTTTCTATTATTTCAGAACGAGATATCTTTTCTTTTTTACTTTCTTTTTCAAGAGCTTTGAAAATTTCTTGATTTATTGAAATTGTTATTCAATTTTATTCCATCCTTCCCACTTATCTGTATAATAATTTACCCAATTTCCATCCGTAATTGCACATGGGTTATTTGCTAAAAGTGATTGTTCAAAAATAGGAGCATCATAAAATGGTTCCATATACAAATTTTCAAAATCTTTTAAAAAATCTTTTTCATTAAGTTTTTCTAATTTTATTTTTAATTTTTCAGATAAATATTCTAATGATTTTTTTGATTTTAAAATTCCATCATTTGAATTTTCAAAGTCCTCAAATTTCCATACTAATAAATTTGGAATATATCCTTTTTGTCCAGAATCAAAATCAAAATATCCTGGACCAATAATACTTTTTTCATTAAAATACAATTGAGGTAATTTACTATTGTGCTTCAGAAAAGGAGAAAATGTTTTATACAATTTAATTCCTGTATTAGGATTAATTTCTTCTTCAATTTTATTATGAGGATACAAATCTTTGAAGACTTCCACGATTGAAAGTTTGTTTATTAAATTATAAAACTTTTTATTCATGAAAAACAAACTTTATTTTAGTTAATAAATATTATTGTAATAGATTCACAGTACAAGAATAAATTCAATTTTTCTTTCGAGGAAAAAAATAACACAAAAAAAGGTGTACCCCCAAAATTTTGAAGGGGGCATAAAAAATAAAAATAAAAATTGAAGAAATAAAATTATTTCTTCTTAGTGATTTCTAAACACATACCTGCTGCTACTGTTGCACCTGCGTCTCTTACAGCGAATCTACTCATGTAAGGATTGTCTCCTTGCGTTTCAAGAGCTAATTTACCTTGAGGCTTAATTCTAACTTTAGCAACATCTCCGTTCTTTAAGAAGTCAGGGTTTTCTTTGATAACTTCCCCTGTTCTTGGGTCAATTTGAGCAATCAACTCAGTGAATTGACATGGAACTTGAGCTGTATGAATATGGAAAACTGGTGTGTATCCTTTAGCTAGCACTGTTGGATGGTTGATAACTGCGATTTGCCCTATAAATTCTTCAACAATAGGAACTGGATTATTTGCTTCACAAATAACATCTCCTCTTGCCATATCTTTTTTACCAACTCCTCTAACATTAACTCCAACGTTCATTCCTGCTGGTGCTTCTGGGTGGTTCTCATGGTGAGCTTCAATTGTTTTAATCTCACCTTTGATTCCTTCACCAGTTCTACCTGGAAGAACTATTATTTTTTGACCAACTTTCATAATTCCTGTTTCAATTTTTCCTACAGGAACAGTTCCAATTCCAGTGATTTCATAAACATCTTGGATTGGCATTCTCATTGGTAAATTTGTTGGTAATTCTGGAGCAGAGAATAAATCAATTTGTTCTCTTAAAGTTGGACCTTTGTACCAAGTCATCTTATCAGATTTTTTAACAATATTATCTCCCATTAGTCCTGAACAAGCTATAAAAGTTGTTTCATCTGGTTTAATTCCTACTTGTTGCAATAATTTTGAAACGTCTTCTTTAACTTGATTAAATTTATCTTCTTTATAATCTACAGCGTCCATTTTATTAACTGCAACTGAAAGGTTTTTTACACCCATTGTTCTTAGCAACCAAAGGTGTTCAGTTGTTTGTGGTTGAACTCCTCCAGGAGCTGAAATAACTAAGAAAGCAGCGTCTGCTTGTGATGCACCTGTGATCATGTTTTTTACAAAATCTCTGTGACCTGGAGCATCAATAATTGTAACTTCAAATTTTTCAGTTGGAAGTTTTTTATAAGATAAGTCAATTGTAACTCCTCTTTCTCTTTCTTCCTTAATATTATCCATTACATAAGCAAATTCAAAACCCGCTTTACCATGTTTTTCTGCTTCTTCTTTAAACTTTTTCATTTCTTGCTCGCTAACTGCGCCACCGTCGAACATCATTCTACCTACACATGTAGATTTTCCTGCGTCAACGTGTCCTACGAATACAACATTCATGTTTGGTTTTTCTTTTGCCATTCTACTTTCCTCCTTTGTACTTATTTGAAAATAAGTTACTATAGATAATTAATAAATAATTGGATTTATAAAGTTTTGTGAGAGTGAATTTAAAATTATTGATTCTCTGCTAATCCTTTTCTATCCCTAATTTTTCGAATTATATTATCTTGAAGATTTGTTGGAATTTTTTCAAATGTTTGGTCTAAAATTGAAGAAGTTCCTTTTCCTTCTGTTGTAGATCTTAAATCATTTGACCATCCCATCATTTCTGCTACAGGAAGTTTTGATTTTATTTCTGCACTAGATTCGTCTTGTTTCATGTCAAGCATTTGTCCTCTTTTTCCGCCAACTAATTTTGTAACAGCGCCCATATATTCTCCTGGCATGTCAATAACTTGAATTTGTAAAGGTTCTAAAATTGTTGAAGTTGCATCTTTCATTGCTTTTTTAATTCCGTCTCTAACAGCAGGATAAACTTGTGCTGGTCCTCTGTGAATTGCGTCCTCGTGAAGTTTAATGTCTACTAAAGTTACTTGCATTTTCATACAAGGTTCACGAGCTAAAGGTCCTTCATCCATAACTTTTTCAAAAGCATCTAAAACCATTTCAATAACTTCTCCAATATGAACTTCCCCTCTAGTTTCATCTAAAAACATATTTCCTTTGTAAATATCTTTTACATTTTTAATTTCATCAGAACCCCATCCCATTCCAGATAAAGTATCAATAACACTTTGATCTTTTTTCTTAATTCTTCCTTCTCTTAAATCTCCTGTTTGTATTTTAGTATAAAGTTCTTCATCGAGAGGCTCAACTTTAATAAAAAATCCATTGTGTTTATTTGGGGATCTTCCTTCAAAAGGTTTTGATTTTTTTGCAACTGTTTCTCTATAAACAACAATTGGTTGAGAAGTTTTTACTGCTAAACCCTTTTCTGATTTAATTCTGTTTTCAATAATTTCTAAATGTAATTCTCCCATACCTGAGATTAACGATTCTCCTGTATCCTCGTTAATTGTAATTTTTAGAGAAGGATCTTCTTTTCCTACTTGTCTTAAAACTTCAATTAATTTTGGTAAATCTGCTGCTTTCGTTGCCTCGATTGATTTTGTAACAACCGGTTCGAATAAATGAGTAATTGCTTCGAATGGTTCTATTTGAGTTTTAGCAACTGTTTCTCCTGCAACAACGTCTTTTAATCCTACTACACCTATGATGTTTCCTGCTAAAGCTTCTCCACAAACAATTCTTTGTGCTCCTTTGTAAATAGATACTTGTTGAATTCTAACCTTTTTATTTGCATTTATCATAAAAACTTCATCACCTTGTTTTATTGTTCCTGCAAATAATCTTCCTGCTGCAACTTCTCCTGCGTGTTTATCTACTGTAATTTTAATTGGAACAAAAGCTATATCTCCTTTTGCATCACAATTTACAATTGCTTTTCCTTCTGGGCTTTTAATATCTCCTCTCCAGATTTTTGGTATTCTATATTTTTGAGCTGTAACAGGGTCGGGGTGATTTTTAATACTCATTCCTAAAACAACTTCATGTAGTGGTGCTTTTTTTGCCAATTCTTTGTGAGTATCATTTTCATATGCATCTATAATATCTTTGAAAGTTATTCCTTTTTCTTTCATATAAGGTACGCTTAGTGCCCATTTATGGAATGCAGAACCAAATGCAACTGTTCCTTCCCCTACACCTACTTTCCATTTTTCTTTATATCCTTCTGGAGCTATCTTTTCAATTAATTGATTAACATGGTCTATAATAGAAATAAATTTTGCTTGCATATCTTCTGGGGTTAATTTAACTTCCTTGATTAATCTATCAACTTTATTAATAAATAAAACTGGTTTTACTAATTCTTTCAATGCTTGTCTTACAACTGTTTCTGTTTGAGGCATTACTCCTTCAACTGCACAAGATAAAATAACGCAACCATCAACAGCTCTCATTGCTCTTGTTACGTCTCCTCCAAAATCTACGTGTCCAGGAGTATCAATTAAATTAATTAAGTATTCTTTATTGTTTAATTTGTGAATCATAGAAACTGAAGCTGAATCAATTGTTATTCCTCTTTCTGCCTCATCGTCGTGAAAATCTAATGCTCTTTGTTTTCCTGCTGTTTCTTCAGAAAGCATTCCTGCTCCTGCAAGAAGATTATCTGAGAAAGTTGTTTTACCATGATCAATATGTGCGGCAATTGCAATATTTCTAATTTTGTCTTGTTGACTCATTAGGTCTGTTATTTCTGTCATAAATAATGAATAAGAAAATTAGTTTATAAAAGTTTTGTAAAGAAATTTATTTAAGAAAGGGATTTTTCCAAATAATTTTCAAATTCTTTTTTATTTTTAGGAAGAACTTGTAATAAAAAAGTTTGCATGAATTTTTTATATTTAATATCTATTTTATAGAAGGATGTTTGATCATAATATCCTTTTATTTCTAAAGTTTTTTCTTTAGTTTTTATTTTTCTATATCTTCCAGGATAAACTTGTTCGATATAAAGGTTGTTTTTTTTTAATAATTCAAAAGCTTCTTTAAATTGTTTCATACATCTTGGAAAATTATGGTTTCCTTTTGGGAGTTTTGTTGTTTCTAATGATTTTTCTTTTGACATAGTCAAAAAGAAAATAGTTATCTTTTATAAAAATTATGGTGATAGAATTAATTAATTTTAGTTTAAAAATAAATATTTTTAATGATATAGAATTAACGAGCACTATCTGCTTGAGATTCAACTTCTTTTCTTTTTTTGAATGCAAAACTTTCTCCGTTTTCTTCAGAAGCCATAATAATTTCTTCTGCTAATGCTTGTGAAAGTTTTTTCTTTTTTCCAAAAGCTTTATCGCTTGCACCATGCACAATATTTCTTAATGTAATATTTACTCTTCTTATTGGAGAAACATCAACTGCTTGAGGGTATCTTGCTCCACCATATTCAACAATTGTAACTTCATCTCTGGGGGATGCTTTTTCAATTGCTTTAACTAAAATAGCAACAGGATTTTCATTTTTTCTTTTTTCAATTATTTTAAGTGCATCAATAACTGTTTTCATATTTTTGGCGTATTTTCCTGTTGAATGCCCTAATTCAATTCGGTGTTTTTTATTTCTGTGTCCTGCAAGTGCAAGTTTATTCATTAATCTTTCAACAATATTAACTTTTACTTGTCCGTGTTTTACAACATTTCTTCCGTGAGTTTTTAGTGCTAATCTTGGATCTAAATTTATTGTTTTTTTTAATCCAGGATCTTGAACTTCTATTTCAGAAATATCCCATAAATCAAAAATTTTGAATTTTATTTTTTCTGTTTTTGTTTGTATTTGTTCTTCCATTTTAGTTTGAATCCTCTACGAATTTTTTAACTTCTTTTTCCCAAGAAATTCAATTCTATTTTATCTTCTCCTTTAATTGTTATTTTTTCTTGTTTATGCCAACAAGTAACTATAACTTCTCTTTTCCCATTTTCATAGTGATCTCTTGTTTCTGTGAATGTTACACTTTTACCATCTACATTTTTAAAATAATCAAATATATATTTGTTAGCCTTTTCATACGCTTCTTCTGTTTTAAAATTTACTTCAGTGTTCATCTTCTTCCCTTTTCAATCTTACCAGAAACTAATCTTGATAATGGTTGATCATTTACTTTAATAATTTTATATCTAATTCCTGGAATGTCTCCTTTTGCACGTCCTTGTTTTCCACCGATTCTTTCAATCATAACTTCGTCGTGTTCATCAATGAATTTTTGTGCTAAGTTTCCTGGAATAAATACTCCAACTTGTCTTCCGTTTTTTGTTAGTTGAACTTTACAACATTTTCTCATTGCTGAGTTTGGTTGTTTTGCTTCTTTTTGAAATTTAGATAAAACAATTCCTTTTGCTTGGTTTGCACCTTCTAATGGATCTGATTTTGCATAAAGATCTAAAATTTGAACTTTAAATTTTCTAGATTTCCATCTGAACTTTTTTCGGTCATTCTTTTTTTTAATTGCGCTTTTTAATCCCATTTTATATAGATTGTTAAGAAAATTGGTTTATAAATATTTCCTTGAAAAATTTACATAACCTTATATTCTTTATTGAAGAAGTTTTTAAGAATTTTTTTCATTTCTTCATATCTTCTTTTTTCTCTTCCTAAAAGAATAGCTTTGTTTTCTTTTCCTCCTGCTGTAATAATTATTTCGTTATCTGTAACTTTAATATCTTTAAATTCTGCAGGATTTATTATTAATTGAAAAAAATCTTTTAAATCATTAATATCTTTTGGTTTAGGAATTATTCTTATTCTTTTTCTTATTTTATTTGAAATTATTTTTAAATTTTCTCCTTGTCTTCCTAATGCTTGAGAGATTTTGTTTTTAGGAACACAGAACATTAAAATATTATTATAAGTAAAACAATAACTTGTTTGAACATGTGTAATTTTTGAGAAAAGATTTAAATTCATAATATCTTGCATATTTATTGTATTAGTCATTTTTAAGTTATTGAGTACTTTTTTCAACTATTTTTGAATCTGCCTTTTTTATTTCTTTGTCTTTTTTTGTTAAAGGTCCAATTACATTTACCATTAATCCTGGTAGTCCTGTCCCAACAGGAACTGGTTGATTAAGAATTATATTTTCAATAACACTTGATAATTTATCTGTTTTACCTTTTATAATTGCATTTGTAAATTGTTTTATAGGTGTTTCAAAAGTTGCTCTTGCAAGTATTGAAGCTTTTTGAGCAATAATTCCCATTCTTGTTACTCCCTTTACTTCCCCATTATTTGTCATTGAATCAGCGGCAAGTTTAAGATGTCTATCATTTATATTCAATCCTTGAGAATCAAGAACTTCTTTAATTTCATTAATAATTAATTGTCTTGCAGCTTCTATACCTAGAACTCTTGCAACTTCATGAATATCATTTGAGAAAGTTTTATTTATATTAATTTCTTTTAATTTCATTATTTCTTTAATGTTTGTTCCTAAAGTCATAATTATAAAATTTTGTCCTTTTTTTACAATTAAAATTTGTGTAATTCCTTTTATTCCTGAAATAATTGTTTCTTTTAATTTTTCTTTTAATTTATAAATCTCTCTAAATTCGTAACTGCTTGCGTTTAATTTTATTGAATTATTTCCTTCTATTATATCAAATCCTAATTCATTTAATTTTTCAACTATTTTTTTTACAGACATATGAGTTTGTTTAACTTTTTTCTTGTTTAATATTATTTCAATATATTTATTTCCAAAATCTAAATTAATTTCTTCTGCAATTTCTTTTATTTTTATTTCTTTTATTCTTTCAGCAAGATTTTTTGCATTATTTTCATTGTTAAATTCTTTTTGTAAGTAAATTTCCATTTTTGGTGAAGAAGGTTTTTTTCTTGCGTCAAATATTTCAATAAGTCTTGGAAGTCCTGAAGTAACTTGCATTTCAGCAACTCCTGCCATGTGAAAAGTTCTTAATACCATTTGTGTAGAAGCTTCTCCAAATGATTGGGCTGCAACAAGTCCAATTGCTTCTCCAGGGGATATTTTTTCATTAAGATGTTCTTTAGTAACTTCAATACCATCATCTCCATATTTAAATTGAATTATATTATTTCCTGAATCTCTTATTGTTTCATCGTATTCTACTCTAATATCTTGAAAAGCATTTGCTAATCTTCTATATAGATAACCTGATTTAGGAGTTCTTAATCCAGTATCCATTAATGAATCTCTTCCTGTAATTGCTTGGAAAAAGAATTCGTCAGGTCTCAAACCTTTAATAAAAGAATTTTTAATAAATCCTCTTGAGCTGGGGGATAAATCTGATTTCTTGAAAAAAGGAAGTGTTCTATCAGTATATCCGAAATTAATTCTATCTCCTTGGAAAGCTTGTTGACCTACAAAAGAAGCCATTTGAGTAATATTAAGAATATTTCCTCCTCCTCCTGATTTAATCATATGGCTAACAGGATTCCAATCAGGGAAATCTCTTTTAACTATTGAACCTATTTTTGTTCTAATTTCATTCAATGTTTTTAATAAATGAATTTCTCTTGATTCTTCGGCTGTTTTACCTGGTATCAATTCAATTGTTTCATTGTTATAAGATTCAATAATTTGTCCTGCTTTTTTCTCAGCATCTTTAATTATTTTATCTCCTTCTTTAATTAAAGAATCATCTAAATCAAAATCTTCTACTGAAGAAGTTATTCCTCTTTTTGATAAATAATTTTTACCTAGATTGAAAGCATCTCTAATTGATTCAAAAGCTTTTTCTCTTCCATATTTAGCATCAATAACTTTAATTAAATCTCCATCTTCATCTCCAAAAGTTGTTTTGTCAATTTTTCCGCTAATAATTTTTCCATCTTTGATTTTAATTGAATTATTTTCAAAATCTAATTTTGGAAGAATTAAAGAGAATAATTCATTTCCTGAAATATTCTTTTTAGTAATTTCTTGATTGATTCCAGATTTGTATAATAATTGGTTTGCTTCTTCTTTTGAAAAATCTTTTTTACCAATTAAATAATTTCCAGTTATTGCATCAACAACACATCCAATAAGATTAGTATTATTTTTTGGTGAGATTAAATTTTGTTTTACATCTAATAATTCTTTTGCTTCAGCTCTTGCTTCTTCATTTTGAGGAGAGTGAATATTCATTTCATCACCGTCGAAATCTGCATTATAAGGAGCAGCTGCAGCAGGATGTAATCTAAATGTTCTTCCTGGTAAAACTTTTACAAAATGGGCCATTAAAGAGGCTCTGTGAAGTGAAGGATGTCTATTGAACAATACTACATCTCCATCTTGTAAATGTCTTTCAATTTGATAACCTGGTTTTAATTCTTCTACGATTTCTTCTTGTAATTCTTTTGTAATCTTCTTTTTTCTTCCATCTGGTCTTATGATATAATTTGCGCCTGGGTAAATTTCTGCATTTTGAATTAATTTAATCATCTTATTTTTGTTAATATCATTTACTGTTTCTGCAACAGTTACTACTTTTGCAATTTCATAAGGAATTCCTACTTCGTTGATTCTTAAATTTGGATCGGGACTTATAACTGTTCTTCCTGAATAATTTACTCTTTTACCTGCAATATTTTTTCTAATTCTTCCCTCTTTACCTTTAATTCTTTCTTGAATTGTTTTTAGAGGTTGACCACTTCTATGTCTTGCAGGAGGTACTCTTGCAACAGTGTTATCGAAGAATGTAGTAACATGGTATTGTAATAAATCCCAAAGATCTTCAATAATAACTTCAGGGGCCCCAGCATTTAAATTTTCCCAAAGTCTTTGATTTGCTCTGATTATATCTGATAATTTATGAGTTAAATCATCTTCTGATCTTTCTCCTGTTTCAAGAATAATTGAAGGTCTTACAGTTACAGGAGGAACTATTAATGAAGTTAGAATAGCCCATTCAGGACGACAAGTTGCTGCATTAACTCCAATTTTTTTAAATTCTTCATCTGTAATTTTCATTAGATGTTCTCTTACTTCTGTTGGAAAAATTCTTGTTTTTCCTTTGTAAAAACTTGTTGGTTTGTCTACTTTGATTTTTTCTTGCATTTCATTACAGAAAGGACATTTTTTATTGTCTTTTGCTTTTTTAGCTCTTTCACTTGGAGAGTATTTTTCAAGTTCTTTTTCAGTTAGCATTAATTTTCCACAAGATTTACAAAAACATCTTAATCCTAATTCAATTAATGAAATATATTTTTGATGAATTATTGGTTTTGCTAAATCGATTGAACCTGGATGCCCTAAACATTCTTTAATTCTTCCTCCACAAGTTCTACATCTTACTCCTGGATCAATTGCTCCAAGTCTTAGGTCCATTAAACCTCCATCTACTGGATAGCCATCAATATCATAAAGTTCAGGAGTTACAATTTTAGCAACTGAGAATTTTTTTATTTCGTTTGGACTAAATAATGAAAATTTTATTTCCCCAATTTTTTTACTTATTACTTTTTTCATTTTATTCATATTTGTTTTTTAATTTGAATGAAGTATTTACATGCATTCCTTGAAGTTCTTCAACTAAAAGTTTGAAAGCATATGAAACTTCAACTGGTTCAATTTGATCTGAATTACAAGCTGGGCAGGTTATTTTTGTTCTTATTTTATCTTCAATAGCAATTGAACCACATTGAGAACAAATTGGTAAAATTACTTTGTCTGAATCATATCTTTCTTTTAATAATAATGATGCTCCATGGGCTACTAATGCTTGTTGTTCCATTTCTCCTAATCTTAAAGCTCCTCCTCTTGAACGACCTTCGATTGGTTGTCTTGTTAATAATGCAACTTTTCCAGAAGCTCTTCCGTGCATTTTATTTCCTACCATATATTTTAATTTAAGATAATATAAACTTCCTACAAAAATCTTTGATTCCATTTTTTTACCAGTAATTCCATCATACATTGTTTCTTTACCATCATATCTGAATCCTAAATCCTTTAATTGATTTTCAACTTGTTTTTTATTTTCTCCTGAAAAAGAAGTACCTTCAATAATTTCTCCTCTTAAACAGCCTACTTTTCCTGCTAATAATTCTAATAAATATCCTACAGTCATACGACTTGGTAATCCGTGAGGGTTGAATAAAACATCTGGTTTAATTCCTGATGCTGTGAATGGAATATCTTGTTCTGGAACAATCATTCCAATAACTCCTTTTTGACCGTGTGCTGTTGCATATTTATCTCCTAGTTCTGGAATTCTCTGATCTCTTGTTTTAACCTGGACTATTTTATTCCCCTGATTATCTGCTGTTATAAATACTGATTCAACAATTCCTTTTTCTTCTTGTCTTAAAGTTACTGAAGATTCTTTTTTTGTTCTAACAGAAATTTCTCTTGCTTCTGATAAAAATTTGGGAGGAGATGTTTTACCTATCAATACTTGCCCTTCTTTTATATCTGCTTCAGGATAAATAACTCCATCGTCTTCAAGATGAGTGTATAAAGATTCCATTTTATATCCAGAAACGTCTTTTTCAGGAATAATTATTTCATCTTTTAATCCTCCTGCATAATTCATTTCAACTGCAGAATAAGGTCTAAAATAAAAACTTCTTCCTACACCTCTATCTAAACTTCCTTTATTTAATATTAAAGCGTCTTCCATATTATAACCTTCATAGGTCATAATTGCAACTGTTAAATTTTGTCCAGCTGGATAGGTATTAAGAGTATCATAAATGAAACTTCTTACAATTGGTTTTTGAGGGTATTGTAAAATTGAAACATCTGTATCTAATCTACATAAATAATTAGCTGCATATAATCCTAAAGCCTGTTTCTGTGTTTTTGAACCTCTATTTAATCTTGAAGATTGATCATGATTCCCATAGGGAACTAAACTTGTGATAACCCCTAAGAAAGATATGTTGTCAATTTCTAAATGAGTGTGTTCTGAATTTATTTCTTGTTCATAAATTGCAATAAAAGCACTTTCTTCTTCAGAAGCATCAATATATTCTATAATTCCTTGTTCAATTAAATCTTTCCATTTTATTTCTCCTTGTTGTAATTTTATTAAATGCTCTGATTTTAATTTTGGTGAATTTTCTTCTACTATTATAAGAGGTCTTAGTACTCTTCCTGCTTCTGTGGAAATAGAGATTGTTGATAATCCTTCGTTATAATTTATACTTAATTGATCTGGAATTTGATTATCTCTTCTTCTTTCTTTTACTATTTTTACAAATTCTTTTGGTTTTTCTACTGTTCCAATATAATTTCCATTGAAAAAAACATCAAATCCTTCTGTTGATTCTTTATTTAATCCTATATTTTCTAATTGTTTTATGAATTTTTTTTCGTCTAAATTAACTCTTGTTGAAACTCTTGATAATAATGCTAAATTTTTTCTTAAACCAATTTCTGTTCCTTCTGGTGTTTCAATTGGACAGAATCTTCCAAAGTGAGTTGGATGCAAGGTTCTTGCGTTAAAATTTTCTTGACTTGATTCAAGCATACTTGAAACTCTTTGTAATTGAGATATTGTTGCTAGATAATTTGTTTTATCCATATTTTGAGTTACCCCATTTCTTTCTCCTGTCCATGAACCTGTTGCAATTGAAGATTCAACTCTGTGGGAAAATAAAGTTGATTTTGCAAGAACTTTAATTGAGAAGAATTTTTTTCTTTTTGAAGATTTTTGTAAAGAGTATTGAAGATCTCTCACTAAAATTCCTAAATTTACTCTGAATAAAGTTGATAATAAATCTCCTGAAAGTCTAACTCTTTTATTTGCATAATGATCCTTATCTGTTCTAATTTTTGGATTTTCCTTTGCTGTCATATACTGTTTTATAAATTTACAAATTGTGATTGCTTTTTCCATTCTATTTCTTTTTTCTTGACCAATGTGAGGAAATAAATAAGAATCAATTCTTTGTTTTACTCTATCTAAAATTTCTTTTTGTGTTCCTTGTAAATTTGTTTTTTCTGCAATATACATCATTGCATCTTCAGGTGTTGCTAAATTAACATATTCATATAAATTAACAATTAAACTATCTGTTTTTTTACTAATATATTTAGCAATGTCTGATTCTTTTGTTAATCCTAGTGCTTTTAAAATTACAATTGCAGGAATATCTTTGAATCTTGAAAAAGAAAGATTAATAATTCCTTCTTTATCCTCCATAATTGTTGTTGGAATTCTATAAGTTCCTTTTAGTGAGAATAATTTTAATATCAATCCTTTTTTAGAATTTTGTTCAATAAATGGTTGGTTTTCTGCTAAATCTTCAGCCATGACCATAACTCTTTCATTTCCTTTAATAATGAAATATCCTCCTGGGTCAATAGGATCATGATAATTTTGAATTAATTCTTGTTTAGATAATTGGTTAGTATTACAAGCTTCACTTTTTACCATTATTGGAATCTTTCCTATTTCTACAACTTCTGAATCTATTTGTCCATCTTTTTTTACAGTTAATTCTAAATATATTGGTGCGGCATAAGTTAGATTTCTTAATCTTGATTCATAAGGCATTATTTGAGAAGTACTTCCATCTGCTTCAGTTACAATAGGTGTTCCTACTTCAATTTTTCCTAATTGAATTTCAAAATCTTCTTCTTTTTGAGTAATGGATCCAGATATTTCATTAACTATTTCTTGCATTCTATGTTTAATGAATTCATTAAACGAAGTTATATTTGATTCTACAAGTGAATGATCTTCTAAGTATTTTTTCACCATTAAGTGTTTAGTTGGTTGAATCATTTTAAATAACAACCCTATAATAAATATTTATTTTGTCTTCTTCTTTCCTTTCTATTTTAATAACGTCTCCAATAATACATCCTTCTGGAAGTCCAACATCACTTGATAAAATTTTGGGAAATTGTGATCTAGAAATATTTAATTTAGAAAGAATTTTATCAACTTCTTTTTCTGTCAGTTTTATGTGTTTGGGTTGTAGAATGTGCATCTTATTTTATCGTCGGTAAATGGTTTTAATTTTGCATACAGCAGTCTATACATTATGCAATAACAAACTGATTAATTTTTGGTTTATAAATGTTTCTGTTAGTTTGTTATTTTGAAGTTAAATTTTTATTTGAATAGAAATGGCCTCGACGGGATTCGGGTTGAATATTTGAAGAAGACAATATTTGAAGCGTGACATTTCGATAAATCTCAATGTCAAACCCAAGGGTTCGAATATATTATGGCCTCAATACCCTGAATTGTAGAAGAGGGCACGAGAATCTCGGTTATTAGTTTATAGAATTATGGCCTCGACGGGATTCGAACCCGCGACACCTTGATTAAAAGTCAAGTGCTCTGACCAGACTGAGCTACGAAGCCATTGTTTGTTGAAAGTGGCGAAGTAACTTTGAGATTGAGGCTTATATTAAATATAAGTCATCCCTGTTAGGAGTTACGAAGCCATACCTAATAATTTGAATAGAAATTTTTACTTTATAAAATTATCTTAAAGATGTTCTTTAATTTTTTCAGTTAATTCGTCTTGAGTCATTGAACCCATGAATTGATCAATTTTTTTACCGTCTTTAAAGACTATGAAATTTGGAATAGAACCAACTTCTTGTTTTTGAGCAATATCTGCATTGTCTTCAACATTAACTTTTCCAATTTTTAATTTATCTTTGAATTCTTCTGCAACATCTTCTAATATTGGGAGCATCATCATACAAGGCATACACCATTCTGCGAAAAAATCAATTAGTACAATTCCTTCTTTGATAAAAGATTCAAATTCTCCATTTGTTAGCTCTGGAATTTCTGCCATTATTTCTTAAGAAAAATTTAATTTATAAGGTTTTATATTTTCTTATCAAATATATATTTTACCTCATATAAAATTAAAAAGGAAATTGTGTTATATTTTTTATGCCTAAACAATACCATGATGCTTTAAAGAAAATTCTTGGAGAGGGAAGTGTTCAATATGAACCTAGAACTCAAGAATATATTCTAGGTATATCTGCTTTTCAATTTGATTATAATTTGAAAGATGGTTTTCTTATTGAAACTACAAAAAGAGTTTTTCCTAGATTAGGTTTTGAAGAATTATTTTGGAAACTTAGAGGAGAAAGGGGTGTAAAAACTTTAGTTGAAAGAAATGTTAATTATTGGAATGCTAATGCCTTTGATAGGCATTTGAGAGAAAATAATCTTAGAGATAAATTTCCTAAACATACTCTTGAATGGAATGAAGAATTTGTTAAATTTGATCAAAGATTAAAAAATGATTCTGAATTTGCAGAAGTTGCAGGAGATCTTGGACCTGTTTATGGTTTTAATTGGAGAAATGAAATTGATGAGAAAACAGGAAAGAATATTGATCAATTGAAGAGAGTTATAAATGGAATAAAGAATAAACCTGGTTCTAGATATCATGTTCTTAATGCTTGGAATGTTTCTAGATTAAGTGATATGGCTCTTGGTCCTTGTCCTTTTTGGCATCAATTTTCTGTTTGGGGAGATAGTTTAGATTTAACAGTTGTTCAGAGAAGTAATGATACTTATTTAGGTATTCCTTATAATCAAATTCAAGATGGTTTATTTTTAGAAATGATGGCAAAAGAAACTGGTCTGGAAGCAAGATTTCTTCATCATCAAACAATAAATACTCATGTTTATTTAGGAGTTCCAGGAAGATCTAATTTTTGGACTGATGAAAAAAATGTTGAAGAATTTCAAAGAAAATTTAATGAAATAGAAAATAAAGAAGAATATTTATCTTTGAAAGATTGGTATTTAGAAAGTGCTCCTTCTGAAAGTGAAGGAAATGAAAAAAAAGATCATATCCCTTTTATATTAGAACAATTATCTAAAGAGCATAAACCTTTACCTACTTTAATATTCAAAGAAGAAGTTCCTATTATGGAAGCAATGCATATGCCTCCAATGGATCTTTTTGGATTGGAAGGTTATGAGTATCACAAATGGCCTGCTAGAGCTGCTATGGCTTCTTAATTTTTTATTCTATATTCTTTAGAACATATTTATTTAAAAAAAATAATTAATTTTTATAAAGATGAAAAGAGGTAAATTTATTGTTTTTGAAGGATTAAATGGTTGTGGTAAAGGAACTCAATTACAGAAATTGACAGAATATATTTATGATTTATCTAGAGCTAATACTATTTTTAGAACAAGAGAGCCAAATGAGTTTGACGAGAATGGAAAAATGGCTAGATATATTTTAGCTTCAGATAATGATCCTTATGAGAATGGTTTGGCTGCAGTAGGTTATTTTGGAAATAATAGAGTTACTCATAATGAGATTTTTAGACCAATGTTAACAACAGGTATAGATGTTTTATGTGATAGATATTGGCATTCCAATTTTGCTTTTCAAAATACTCAAGGAATATCTTATGAAGAAATAGCAGAAGCTAATAAGAATTCAATGAGTCCTGATTTAACATATATTTTTAATACTTCTTCTGAAGAATGTATTAGAAGATTAAAAGAAAGAGATGGTGGAAAAGGAAGAAAATTTGATTTAACTTTGGATTTCAATAAAAAAGTATTAAATAATTATTTAGAATTAAGAAATATTTTACCAAATATTCTTGGAGATAAAAGTATTATATATATTGATGGAATGCAATCTGTTGAAAATGTTTGGAAAGCAGTTCAAAAAGCTTTTAATGAAAAATTTAAGGATTAATTAATTCTAATACTTCCAAAATTACCTGCTTTTCTATCGCTTTTTGAAAAATTTTCTTTAAAAATAAATTCTTTAAATTCTATTTTTGGAAAAGGTATAATTATAATTTATCCAATCCTTTTTCCAACTTTGTAATCATTTTTTCCTAATCTTTTGAATCTTAAAATTAATTCTCTTCTATAACCTGCATCTAAAACTCCGACGGAATTTTTTAACATTAAATCTTTTTTAGACACACTCCATCTTGGAAAAATTTAACATTACATATTTTTTAGGTATTTCAAAAACTAAATCTATTTAATATTCAATGTATTTTTTTGTTTTCCTTTTTGAAACAGCATAAATATCTCTTTCTGCATCATCTTTATTTGCATAAAAAGGTATTTTTGCATTAGGATGTATTTTTTTTATTTTTACCTTTACCATTTTTTTTATTCAATTTCTTTAACGAAATATTTTAATTCAATTTTTTTAAGTTTTGGTTTTAATTGTACTAGTTCTATTTTTGCCATATTTAATATTTTTCTTGAAGCTATAAATGCAGGAACTTTAGAATATTTATCTGATAAATAAACAACTTTTTTAATTCCAGATTGTATAATTGCTTTTGCACATTCATTACAGGGAAAAAGTGCAATATAAATTGTACAATTTTTTAGAGATTCTTTTGTGGAATTTAATATAGCGTTGAGTTCTGCATGACAGACATAAGCATATTTTGTTTCCAAAAAATCACCTTCTCTTTTCCAAGGGAAATCTTTGTCATCAATACCTCTTGGAGCACCATTATAACCTGTTCCAACAACTTTTTTATCTTCATCAACTATACATGCACCTACTTGAGTAGAAGGATCTTTACTTCTTTGAGCAGATAAAATTGCAATGCCCATAAAATATTCTTCCCAAGAAATATAATCATTTCTTTTTGAAAAATTAGATTTCTTTTTATTTTTTATTTTTTCTAAAACTTTTTCAATCTCTTGATAAAGTTCTTCTAATGAATTATTATTTATAAAATTAAAATCTGCTTTTTCTATACATTTTTTTAAATTCTGTTTATTTGGATCTTCTGATTCCATTTCTCTTTTTTCATTTTCAATAAATTTTTCAAAACTTATTTTATCAGTCTCACTTGCTCTTGAAAAAGCTCTTTCATATCTTAGTAAAGGATTTGCATCTATTGAAAATAAATAAAATTCTTCTTTATTTTTTAAAGCCTCAATTTCTCCAAGTGTTCTTAAACTTTCTATAATACAATTTCCTCCAATTTTATTTGCTTCTTCATAAAGTTGTTCTGCAATATAACTTGGAAAATTCATTTGTCTTAATTGATTTGCAATAAAAACCATTGAATCTCTGTTAACTGGAAGATTTCTTTTTTCAATTTCTTTTATTAAGTATTTTCTTATAGAATAATGTTTAAAACCTTTTTTTTCTAAATATTCTACAATTGTTCCTTTACCTGCAGCTAAAGTTCCTGTTATTCCAATTATCATATTAATTCTTTGTAAATTTTATTTAAAATGATTGTTATAGTCTAGAATATGGTTTAATTATTTCCTGCAGAGAAAACAATTGTAAACATTAATTTATAAGCAAACCAAGCTAAAATAACCCAATAAATTGATGAATGATTTATATTAAATAACCAGGCTATTAAAATATAAATTCCAGAAATTCCGTCGATGATACTCATTCCATCTTTAAAAATTATAGCTTTTCCCACTAAATATATAAAAGACATTGTAGGTAAATAAAAAATAATGTTCATTTCAAAATTTACTAAAGTGATTGTTGTCAAAGTGATTAAATCTAAAATCATAAAAATCCAAGCTATCATTAAAATTCAATTCCTTTTCTTGCTAAAATTCCTTTGTCAAAAGGATGTTTTATTTTTTTAACTTCTGAAACATAATCTGCTTCTTCAATTATTGAATCTGGAAAATCTCTCCCTGTTAAAACAAGTTCCATATTTTCTGGTTTATTTTTGATTAAATTGATTATCAATTCTTCTGAAATTATTTTAGATTTTATTCCTGGCCCTACTTCATCAATTAAAAGTAAATCTATTTCTTCAAGTTCTTTTATATTTTTTTCCCAAAATTCTAAAAATTCTTTTTTTATGTTTTCTAATTCTGATTGTTGATAATTTTTAAAATAAGGATGTGAAGGTTTGAATTGTTGATAATTTAGTCCTGAATTTTCAAAAAAATATTGTTCTCCTGTATCTCTTTTAAAGAGTTGTATTATTTTGACTTTTAAGCCTCTTCCAAGAGCTCTTAGGGTTAATCCCATTCCCATGGATGTTTTGCCTTTTCCATCTCCTGTGTATATGTGAATAAGGCCTAATTGATTTTTCATTTTAACTGCATTTTGAATAACCACAATCGAAGCAAGTGGGTTCAGAACAACCTGAAACTATACCTACATTTGAACTATAACAATTTGGACAATGAAGATCTGTTTCGTTTTCTTTATTTGGTAAAATAATATCTTTCTCCATACCATTTTTAATAGGTTTTATTTTTCCTATTTTAATTAAGTGTTTTCTTAATGCAATTGAAAATGCATGAGGTATTGAATCAACTTTATTTTTTCCAAATCCATATGGTTTTTCTGATTTTATTGAATTTAAATGTTTTAAGATTTTTATAGGGTCTCCTTCTAATTCAAAATATTTTGATAGAACTATTGCTAGAGAAGTTGCCATTCCTGAAATTTCAGTTCCTATTGGAGAAAGGTTTGCAAATATTTTGGATATTCTTTCTTTGTTATAATTTATGTGAATATGAATTTGGCCTTGACCTGTTTCTACAGGATAATAATGTGAAAATTCAGGCAAATCTTTTTTTGGTTTTTTAGTTTCTTTTTTTGAATCTGAAACATTTAAAACTTGAAAGTTTCTGCTTCCGTCTCTATAAATTGTAGTTCCTTTTGCACCTTTTTCATATGCAAGAAGATAAACATCTTCTACATCTTTTTCAGTTGCTTCATTTTTTAGATTAACTGTTTTTGAAACAGCGTTATCAATATATTTTTGAAAAGCACATTGCATTAGAACATGTTCTTTTGGACTTAAATCATGAGAAGTTAAAAATAATTTTTGTATTTCTTCTGGGATTTCTTTAATGCCTAGAAGAGTTTTATGATTATTATTAATTTTTAAATAAAGTTCATTTTTTTCTAATCCAAAATAATTATTTTCTTTAGCTATTTTTTCAAATAAATAATTTACTTCGAATAAAGTATTTTCTTTTGCAGGGGTTTCTCCTTTTTTTAATGATTCAATTCCTGCAGCGTTATATCTTACATAAGCTATTGCAAAGAAAGGTTCTATTCCTGCTCCTTGTAAACCTGCAGTAATTCCTATTGTTCCCGTTGGAGCAATTGTAGTTCTTGCGGAATGTCTTACAAATTCTTCTTTTCCTTTAAAATGAATACTTTCTTTATCATAAACACTTCCTTGAAATGCAGGGAATACTCCCCTCTCAATTGCTAGTTCTTTTGAATATTCTAAACAAGTTTCATTTATGAATTTCATTAATTCTTCTGCTTGTTCTAATGCTTTTGGAGAACTATAAGGAATTTTTAATTTTACTAGAGCTTCTGCCCAACCCATTATCCCTAGTCCAATTCTTCTTGTTTTTTTTGCCATTTCTTCAATTTTTGTAATTGGGTAATTATTAACATCAATTACATTATCTAAAAATCTTGTTGCAAGTTCTATTGTTTCTTTTAATTTTTCATAATTAAAACTTGTTGTTTCTTGATCTATAAATTTAGATAAATTTATTGATCCTAAATTACAGGGTTCATAAGGTAAGAGAGGTTGTTCTCCACAAGGATTTGTTGATTCTATTTTTCCTAATTGAGGGGTTGCATTACTTCCTGCATCATTTATTCTATCTAAAAATATTATTCCTGGATCTCCAAATTCCCAAGCACCTTTGATTAATCTTTTCCAAACTTCTTTTGCATTCAATTTTCCTGTTATTTTTTGATTTTTTGGATTTATTAATTCGTATTCTTCATTATTTTTCATAGCTTGCATAAATTTATCGTCCAAGGCTATTGAGATATTAAAATTTTCTAAAACTCCTTGAGATTTTTTCACGTCTATAAATTTTAAAATATCTGGATGATTATAATTCAATATTCCCATATTTGCTCCTCTTCTTGTTCCTCCTTGTTTTACTACATCTGTAGATTTATCAAAAATTTGCATAAAAGAAATTGGGCCTGAGGAAACTCCTTTTGTTGTTTGAACTAAATCTTGATTTGGTCTTAATCTTGAAAAAGAAAATCCTGTTCCTCCTCCGCTTTTATGGATTAAAGCCATATTTTTTACGGATTCATAAATTCCTTCTATGGAATCTTCTACAGGTAAAACATAACAAGCACTTAATTGTTGAAGATCTCTTCCTGCATTCATTAAAGTAGGAGAATTAGGTAGAAATTCCATATTAGAAAGCATTTTATAAAATTTATTTTCTATTTCTTCAGTGATTTCTGGATTTTTATTATTTATTTTTTCTAAATTTTCAATAAATTTTTTAAAATTATTCTGGAGAGGGTTTTGCCCTATTAGTTCTGCATGAAGAAGATACATATTTGAAATTTTATTTTTTGAATTATAAGTTATTT
This sequence comes from Nanobdellota archaeon, assembly GCA_034722215.1. GTDB lineage: Archaea > Nanobdellota > Nanobdellia > Pacearchaeales > GW2011-AR1 > GW2011-AR1. Next base: position 863 of record JAYENS010000042.1, on the reverse strand, counting down.
TTTTATAACTTACTCCATTAAATATTTCTTCTTCTTTAATTTTATTAGAGTAAAGAATTTCAGATAAAGCAATGTTATGACAAACTCCTTTTAACCAAGATTCTACAGTTGGAGAATTTCTTAAATATTTATCTTGAATTACTTTAATTTGATTTTCTATCAAGGGTAAATCTGTTATTTTTTTCATTTCCTCTTTTTCCATTTTTATATTATATTTTTTTTGTTTATAAGTTTTTATTTAATTTTTGGCTATAGTTCTTTTATTTCTTTGGTGAAGTCATCTATTTCTTTGAAATTTCTATATACTGAAGCAAAACGAACATACGCCACTTTATCTATTTTTTTTATTTTTTTTATTATTAATTCTCCAATTTTTTTTGAATTTATTTCTTTTTTTCCTTTTTTTCTTATTGATTCCTCTATTTCTCTTATTAAAGAATCTATTTTCTTTTTTGAAATTGGTCTTTTTTCAAAAGCTCTTTCAATTCCTCTTTGTATTTTTTTTATTTCAAATTTTTGTCTTGAATTGTCTTTTTTAATAATATAAATATCTGCTTCTGCAACTTTTTCATAGGTTGTGAATCTTTTTTTACATTTTAAACATTCTCTTCTTCTTCTAATCCCTTCAGGAGATGTTCTTTTATTTGTTACTTTTGATTTTGTATGGTTGCAAAATGGGCAGTTCATTTTTTTATCAATATACTATATCTTGTATTTGTAGATAGTGTAATCTACTACAAATAGTATTTATAAGAATTAAATATCTTATTTATATTTAAATATTAGTGACTATTTTTTGATGAAAAATCTGAGAACTTATATTAAATAGTAACAATTTTAGTAAGATTTAAAAATAAAGAAAA
>JAYENS010000041.1:0-9660 GCA_034722215.1 Nanobdellota archaeon | reverse complement strand
ATATAGTACCTTTTATCGAGGATAAAACAAAATGACTAAAACAAAAGTAAGGGAAGTGTTCATAAGAGAATCAAAAGGGGATTTTAAATTGTTTAGACAAAACAAAGTTCCCGACGAAGATAAAGAAAATTAAAAAGAAATGTTTAAAAAGTTTAAACAACTGTTTAAAAAATGGAAACAATAATGAATAAAGGCATCAAAAATATCTTAAACCTATTTTATAATAATCAAAATGAAAAATTTCATTTGAGAGAAATTTCAAGAAAGACTAATTTAAATGAAAATAGTGTTACAAGATTTCTAAATAAACTAGAAAAAGCAAAATTAATTAAATCAAAAAAAAGGGCTAATCTTAAAGAATATTCTATTTCTAAAAATAAAAAATTGTATTCTATTTTTAATCTATTTGATTTGGAAAAATATAACTCACTTCCTATGGAAAGAAAACAAGCAATAGAATATTTTATAAAAAAACTAGAAAATCAACCTTTAATCACTCTTCTTTTTGGTTCAACTGCAAAAAATAATTTTAGAGAAGATTCAGATATTGATTTATTATTAATTACTAATGGAAAAATAAATTTAAAAAAAGCTAAAGACTTTAGTGAATCTCAAACAGGAATAAAAATAAGTTCTTTTCAAATTTCTTTTGAAGAGTTTAAAGAAGAATTAAAATTAAAGAAAGATAAAGTTATTCAATCAGCTATTGAAACAGGTTATCCTATTGAAAACAGTATTAAATTTTACTCAGAGGTGTTAAATGAATAAAAAAGAATTTCAAAAAATAATAACTAATAAAAAATATTTAGAGAAAAAAATAAAATTTTTTGAAAAAAAAAATATAATAAGAAATGAATCAAATAAATCAGAAATACAAGGTCATTTAGAAAAATCAGAAGATAATTTAAGATTTGTAAATGAAATTTTTAAGTTAAATTTTTTAGATTGGACAATTACAGGATGTTATTATTCAATTTATCATTTAGCCCTTGCTTTATGTATTAAAAAAGGAAAATTTTCCAAAAATCACAACGCAACTATTTTATTATTAATAAAATTTTATTCTGAATTTAAAGAAGAATTTGATTTAATTAATGAATTATATTTAAATTATAAAGATCTACTTTTTTACTCAGAAATTAAAGAAAAAAGAAATCTTTCTACTTATTCTACTCAAAAAATTTTAAATAAAAAGGAAGTAAAAGAATTAAAAACAAAAACAATTAAACTTATCATTAAATTAAAAGAAATTTTAAAAAATGACTAAAACAAAAGTAAGGGAAGTGTTCATAAGGGAATCAAAAGGGGATTTTAAATTGTTTAGACAAAACAAAGTTCCCGACGAGGAATATAATTTTGATGGGCTTTCCACTTTAAAACGTGTTTTGTCTAAAGAAAAAGCAAAAATTTTAGATACTATTAAATATAAAAAACCTAGATCTATATATCACTTAGCAAAAATCCTTGGAAGACCTTTTAAAGCAGTATTTGATGACATAAAACTACTTGAAAGAGTTGGATTTATTGAACTTATTGCTGAAAAAGATAAAAAAAGAATTAGACATAAACCAGAAATTATTGTTGACCAAATTACAATTCATGTGAAGATTTAACTATAAACTACAAAAATTATTTCTAAACCATCTTCAAAAGACTGGAAAGACCCTTTATTTGTATTAGTTATATTCCCTTCTGAAAAACTCAATAATTCTTCATCCATAATCTCTATTTTAAAAGAATAACCTTTATTTGGATAAATTTCTCCTACTTCCCAGCTGGATTTGGCTAAATCTTTTAAAGTTGTGTTTAAATGATCACAAGAAGAAGAACCATCTAAGCAATTTTTTCCTTCTGAACAAGCAAATATTAATTTTCTTATATCATAATAATCTGAAACATAATCATCCGCACATTCTGTGGTATAATCTAAAACTGATTGTAAGTAAGACTCCACTTCAAAACTTTGAGTAGTATCTTCATTATTATTTTTTACAGAAATGCTTAAGAAAACCAATAGAACTACAGCTACAATTATAATTATTAGTGCGAATCCTACCATCTCTGATTGTGCTTTACAATTTTTTTCCAAAAAATTGTTTGCTCTGTTATTTATTTTTTTATTCATTTAAAATCCTACAAATATTTTGCCTAGTTCACATTTAGTATAGTGTCTTTGATTTTCAGATTCTGTTCTACATAAAGACACAAAAGTAGATACATCTCCTTTGTTAGATCCTTCTAAAAGATTGAATATTCCGCAATCAGGATAATTTTCTGCATTACAAATCTCCTCTGACTCTGGGTAAATTTTTCTTACTATTAAATTCTCAACTTCCCAAAAATTTGAATATTCCTCTTGTTTTTCTAAAAAAATAATTAATTTATCAGTATCTATACAATTTATTTTTTGGGAACCGTAGGCTGTCCCACAAGCTAATTCAGGGTAAGAAGCTATTTTAGAAGTTAAATATAACGCGTTTTTTTGATCTAGTGTTTCTGCCGATTGTTTTAAATCATTAAATTTTATTGAGAGAATAAATAAACCTACAAAGACAAAAAATAAAGTGATTGCCATTAACATAAAAGCCATTTGCTGAATTTTTACTTGTCCTAATTTATTTACCATAGTTTGCAATCTGCTGACCTCAATTTATATTCTATTATGTCAAAAAGAGAACCTTTACTTAGAAAATCTTCTGAAGATTCAAAATTTTCTGAAAAATCTTTTAATTGGTTCAATTCTGAAATTAAATTAATCTCACAATTTTTTTGAAAAAGTAAATTGTTTTTTTTAATGTAAATATCTGTTAAAGAATTTATTCTAAACATTAAACGCTGTAAATTACATTCATAAGTTTCTTTATCAGAAAAAATAGCAGCATACATTAAAGAATTTCCTTCATAATAAAATTTCTCTTCTTCTTTTTCTACAAAATTAGGTTCCACATTTATTTCACAAGAACTATCCCCAAAACAAACTTGGATATCTAAATCAGAACATTCTTTTATCTTTAAATTAGGTTGGCTTAATCTTTTTATTTCATTTTCAATTTCTCTTGGAGCTTTTACAAAACAATAAACCTTTTCTTCTGAACTTAAATAAATTAAACTTGCGACTTTAAAAGGAATTTCTAAGGGTTTAGAAAATAAATAAAAGTTTTTACCCTGTTCAATTGAATCGGAATAAAGATATTTTGTCTTGAAGGATATCTCTTCGCCTTTGACTGTCCAGTGTTCTTTTATGTATTCGGATAAACTTATTCCTTGTCTTCCAAAATCTTGGTCTTCAAAACAGGATTGATATATTTTAGTTTCTACTGGTATCTGTATTAGAACTGATTTTCCTTGTTCAAAATCTGTTTCTAAAGGGTTTAATAAAATAGAAATTTCTTTTGCACCTTCTACATTTTTTATTGCACTCTCAGAATTTGAAAATTTTGATAACCCGTATATTGCTCCAAATAAAATTATTGCTCCAACTAGAATTGCAAAAATCCAAGAAAAAGAAATATCTAAATAACCTTTTTTCATTTTGAATTTTTATTTCCAAAATGGAAATTAAAAAAATTTATTTTTAATAGTTTCATTTTATAATTTTGAAACAATTACTGTTTCTCCATAATTTTTTTCTAATTTAAATTCAACTCTATTGTTAATATTTTCTATACATAATGAATTTGAATTTCCTAAAGTTTTATCAATATCTAAATGTGCTAAAATTAATCCACTTCTAGGTTTTTTAGAATTATATCTAAGATTTTTAAATTCTTCGTCAAGGAAACAAATACTTCTTACATCTGAAGGAAGATAATAACTAACTTCTTTTTCACCTGAAGAACTTTTCCAAAGAATATCTATATCAGATTGAAGATTTTCTTCAAATTGAGTAAACTTTATTGCTTTTTGAAAATTTAAAAATTTTCCAATTCCATAAAATGCAAAAACTAAAAAAACAATTATCATAATAATTGAAAAAATCATTCCAAAAGATAATTTCATCTGACCTCTTTTTTTCATAATTATAGAAGACGTTTTTAACTTATAAATTATTCGTAAGCTCTTGCAACAACACTACAGAATTTTTGGGGTAAAGGTTTGTTCCCAAAATTATCCATACATTTTATATATAAATCTTCTTCTGTATCCCAATCAACATAATGATCATAGTTATTTTCAGTATATATTAAAGTTCCATCTTGAAAAGCATAATTACATCCGAATAAACTGTAAACACATTCTGATTGTTCATCAGTTACTAATTTTAATTTTCCATCTTCGTTGTAAAGTCTTACAATTTGAGGAGGAAATAAATCTTGAACTACTTCGAAATTTATTTCTCCATAAGCTAAATTTGAGGCCCTATCTGCACACTTAACATAATAAGTATATTTTGCGCCGTTTAACCATAACTCTTGATTATTCTCGATTAAATAATCCATACTCCCTTTATTATAAAACCCATAAAATGTGTTGTTATCTAAACTATATTGACATCTTGCTTTTCCTTCATCTGCTCCTGCAGAAGTTTTTACTGCTAAATCAACTTTAATATTATTTGTTGAGTCATAAATTATTGAACCATTTCCTTTTCCTTCTACTGTTATTGAATCGATTATTAAAGGATCTGAACCAATCAAAGTTAAAATATGAGGTTGAGTATTTGAAATTCTGCTACCTTCATCTCCTGGTTGCCACCAAGGTTTATCTTCACATTTAATGTAATAATTCTTTTCTTCATTTGGATTTATTCCAGAGATTGTATCTGAACATCCATAATAAGGGAATTGAAAATAGTCTGTTATATTATGAGAACAATCTCCCATTACATTTGCCATTTGATCGTAGCTTAAATCTTGGTGATCCCATTTACAATCGGCTGGTTCATTTGTATAAACCCATAGAGGTTGATTTAAATTAATATAAGAGATGTAACCTTCTGAAGTTGTTTTACTTGTTGGGAAAAAGTTTGTTCCCTCTATAATTGGTGCTTGATTATCTGGCCCCTCTTGAACACAAAATTCAAATGCAAAACTTCCTAAAGATTCTCCTCCATTATAATCTTTACATTTTACAAAGAAATCATAATCTCTTCCTTGATCAAAAGTTATTCCTAAGTTATTCATTGCTTCTGTAGAAGCTGTTAAAGTAGGAGGTATTGTAAATTCGTGTTCTGTTAAGAAAAGAGAACCTGTTGTTCCCATATAATCCAACATATCTTCATAATCAAATTTTCTTTCTGAATCAATTTTACATTCTGCTACTTCACTTATTTCAACTCCTAAAGTTACAGGAGTAAATGCAGGTAAACAACCTTCCGAATCATCTGGATAAATTATTTTAACACCTCTATCTGGAGGTAAAATGTTTGTCTTGTTTTCGTAAATCATGTTCTTTCCTAAAGAAGAATTTAAAGCTGAAATTGTAGGACGATTCAACTCTTGATGAGCCCATGCACAAGATTCATGATCTGTTCCTTCATTAATTAATACACAACCTGCAGCTATTGATTTACATTGATATTCTGAACATCCAAATTCATAATCATTACATTTTTCACAATTTTTTCCTCCAAAAGGCGCTTTCCATGGTTGAACAGAATAAATAAAAACTTCTTGAGAATAATCTTGATAAGTTAAATATGTCCAGTAAGCTGTCCAAAGAATAGCTACAGGTAAAGCTAATAAAGCCCATCCTGCTGAAGCTGCTGTTACAATTACCATTGTTGAGATAACTGCTGCTGCTGTTCCTCCTGCTACTGTTCCTCCTGCTAAAATATTTCTTAAATTTCTTTCTCCTGCTCCTAAAGCTTTAGCACTATAATAAAATATTGCAACTCCTGCTGCTGCAGATGCAATTGCAATTAAAACAACTCCTGCTCCTCCCATAAAGCTATAAGAACCTGATTCAGGTCCTACAAATAAATATTGATAAAATGCAGATTCTTTAAAAGGAACCTTTCCTACTTGTTCTATTCCTTTTCCTGTTGTAGAATCTTTTGAAGATTTCTTTATTAATTTTTTTACTTGTTCTTTAGAAAAGAGGTCTTTTCCCAGTCCCGCCAGTCGTAATATTTGTTCTACACCCTCTCCATCTATGCCTGCATCTTTTAATTCTTCCCTTGCTTCATCTTCAGTAAGTGTTTCATCATCACCATCATTATTTGTTAGTGTTTCATCATCACCATCATTATTTATTACTATTTCTTTTTCCTTTTCTGGCTCTTCATTAGGAACACAACACTGAATATCGTTATCTCCAGGACATCTAAATATACCATTTTCATCACTTATATTCTTCCAAGTTCCTTTACAAGTATCTTTTGTAACATTTAAACAGGTTCCTCCTTTATCTTTACAAGGACTACTTATATCAGCACTAACTGTTTCAATACTTGAACCTACTATGAATGCAAAAGCTAAAATTGCAACAAGTAATATAATTACTTGAGATACTGCCATTGCCTTGTTGTTTTTTTGTTTAATCATTTTATTTATTTTTTAGGATATCCTAAAAATCCTTTTTTCCTATCTGTTCTATAACTTTCATTATTACCTGTATAAGTATCACCTACATATATTTTTTGTCCTCCTAATTCTTCTTGATTTATTTTTTCGGGATCAAATTGAGGTTCTCCATCTTTTACTTCGAAATCTTGTTCTAATTTTTGAAAAATTACTGTAACTGTTTCTGATTCAGCTGCAGAATATTCCCCATAAACATTTGGTTTATATCCACAATCTCCTAAAGCTTTTGTTCTTTCCCATAAAAAACTTATCCATTTATCATGAGTCATAAATACAGGCACGTCCATTCTTTTAGCATCATTGCCCATACAAACAAGAGATTTTGCCGCTCCTACTTTTGTTTTATTTTCATCTTTCTTTTTGTGACAGTAATAACCTTTTCTTAATGAAAGTACATAATTATTTAAAATATTTCTACTAAAATCATCTCCAGCTATCCATAAGTCTTTTAGAGTTTTTTCATTTTGTTTAATAATTCTTTCATTATCTTCAATATCATATATTGGTCCAGTTCCTCTTGAACCGTAAGAATCCCCTGCATTTTCACCTTTTCCATAACCTGGAATTGCATAACAATTTTCAATACATCTTTCTGCTGAATCTTCTGCGGGAATATCTTTAAAGTTATCTCTTTTATTTCCCCACCATGTTTCATAAATAACATTTTCAACTACTGAAGCCATTTTACAATAAGCACTATTTGCTTCTGCTGATTTTTCATCCCATAAATTTAATCCTGGAGCGTGTAAAGGAACACAAGATCCTTGAGAATCTGAATATTCTGAATTAGTGTTTTTTAATTTGTTATCCCATCTATAACCTTCTAACCATCTACAATCATTAACATCTTCAATATCTTCACAAGAAGACTTTGAATCTAAAGAAGTACATCTTTGCCAACGGTTTTCGAAACATTGAGCAACTTTAAAAGTAGAGTCAGGTAATTTGCCTTCTATACAAATTTCATTTCTAAAATCTGCACAAGGTTCTGGAATAATTTCTCCATCAATACATCTTAATACAGAATATCTTGATCCGGGAAGATTATATTTATAAAGAGCTTCTAAACTTGTTAAATCTTCAATTACCTCTGGAGCTAATCTTAAAGGAGAGTCTAAATCTTCTGCTAAAAGTCCGTGTCCATTTTCAAAATAAACTCCTTCTGAATTTGCACAAAAAGATTCTCCATGTTCGTATCTTTGAATTCCGTTTCCATTATCATAATCACATCCTAAATCAGCACACACATAGTTCCCGTATTTTGGAGGCGTGGAAGAAGCTTCTTTATAATCTCTACAAGTTGTTCCGGGTAAATCAATATAATTACAATCTCCACAAATTATTCCGTCTTCTAAATTATAAATAGTACATAAAGGCTCTTGAATTCTTTCCCAATATTCTTCCATTAAAGGTGTCCATTTAGTTGCATCTTTCTCAAACATCATCTCATCATAAATATTTGCTTTATTTTTACAAGAATCTAAAAAATAAACTTTTCCATCTTTATCACAAAGTGTGTTTTCTGTTTTTGCACAATCAGTAGATAAATGAGGAGCAGTACATAAATAGCCTTCTGCAAAATCTCCTCCTTGGGAAATACAGTCTCCTTTAGAAGTCATTACACAAGTTCGAGTATTTGTTTCTAATACACAAGCTCCTTCTGCTTTTGCATTTCCACTTTCTAAGCAAGTGAATTCATCTTTTATAGCAGGATCCCAATCTGTTTTAATTCCGTAATCAATTCCTATTTGATTACATTCTGTTTGAGTTCCAAAAAAAGTAGAATCTCCGTAAGCACAACAACCTTGTTTACATTTAGAAATTTCATTAGGATTATTATTGACATCCCATTTACCTCCTTCATTATCACAAACTATTCTAGCTGTATTTGAAGAACAAGTTCCTTGATCATCATCAATACAAGTTCCCAATTGACAATAAGGATAAATAACATTATTTACTAAACTAACACTTGCTTGAGAACAACCTGTATTTGTAAAATAAGCTGTTGATTTACATTGAGATTGTTCAACTTCTTGACAAAATTGCCCATTAACTGTTTCTGAACAACATCCTGCTGCAACAAAATTTAAAACAAAGATAATTCCAAATAAGAAAAATAATGAAAAGATTAATTTTTTGTTTGACATTTTATATTATTCCTTGTGAAGCAGCTAAACTTCTTGAAGCGAATTGAAACACCTCTCCTGTTTTTTTGTTAGTTATTATATATATTTTTGTTTCATCTGATTGTTTCAATTTTTCAACTTTCAAATCTCTGTATAGCATCATATAAGCTTCTGTAGGTGCCTCACCAAAGTTTGATTCTCTATCCACAATGCTTTTAGCAATACCTAATAGTTGATAAATATTATTGTCCAAAAATATACTAAAAGAATCGTATTTTTCTACTGAGCCTTTTGATAAATCTAATTCATAATTTAAATTTAAAAGAATTTTTTCTGGAAGAATTTCAACTGAATAACCTTCTTTTCTTAAATTAACTTGGTAACCTTTTTTATCAAAATCATTTCTTAAAGCCTCAAAACAAGAATCAATTTCAGTTTCAAGTTCTTTTTCAAGTTCTTTTTCAAAACTAGAATAAATTAAAGGTTTTTGGACATTACAAAGTTTTCTGTCTTCTGAAGTGTAACAAAGATATTCTATATTGTTTCCATCATAAGCATAATAATTTGAAGGATTTTGGCTTCCTCCTTGAAGAGCTAACATTTCAACTGCTTCTTCCACATCATCTTCTAAACAATCTTGAAGATAAGCATTTGGATTTTTTGAATCTAAACTTACTGTAGATTTTATTCCTGGCAAAAAAGCATACACTAAAACCCCAACAACAATTATCACTAAAGCTAATATAACAAAAATGGTAACCTGACCTCTTTCACCTCTCATTAGTTTTAAAGGTTTAAGGTATTTATAAAAGTTATCAAATAAAAAATTAAAAAAATAATTTTCAGCTCGAACAAGTTATTTGCAATAATTAAAAATTTGTTAAGAAAATTTGTAAAATAACTAATCCTCAGCTCGAACAAGTTATTTGCAATAATTAAAAATTTGTTAAGAAAATTTGTAAAATAACTAATCCTCGGTCTCAACTCTTGGAGCTAACAAAAAACTA
>JAYENS010000040.1:0-2216 GCA_034722215.1 Nanobdellota archaeon | reverse complement strand
ATTATTCAGAAATTGAGAATTTAAAAATGAATATTAATATTGCTAAAAAAAAGATTTTAGCATATCTTGAATATTTAGATTCATTAGAGATTATTTATGATTTTTCAATAGGTGAAGAAAAAGCTCAAGAACTAGTAAAATTAAATGGTATTGACTTAAATTTGTCAGAAATATTTAATATTTCTAAAAATTTTTTTAAAAATCATAATGTTAAAATCTCCAATTTAATAGAAAAAATTAAAAAAAAATATACTCTTGATAAAGACAATTCACAAGAAGAAGTTATAAATTTCATTAAGGAAAAATTTTCAATTCCAATTGAAGATGTAGTTGAACAATATAAAAAAGATCAAGAAAAAATAATGAAGTATACAACTAAAAGTGATTTGTTTGTGCTACCTAAATCAGATAAATTGATAATTTTGCAAACTCCTAGTTATCTTATTCCTTCAATTCCAGTAGGTGCAATGTTTCCCCCTGCGCCATTTGAGAATGGACCTAAAACTAGTGTTGTATATTTAACAATAGATGAGGGAAGAAAAAAAGATCAAAATTCTTTAATGATTACAAATACTATGATTCATGAAGGAATTCCAGGACATCATTTACAATTTGCGGTTGCTTATGAAAATAATTCAATAGTTAGGAAATTAGCAGATTATAATATTCATGCAGAAGGGTGGACTACTTATTTAGAACAATTTATGTGTAATATTGGTTATATTGACGAATCAATATTAGATGAATATTTATTAATTACATTGTCTGATTTTGCAAGACTGGGTGCAAGAGTTGCAATTGATTTATATTTTATGACAAACGATACAAAATATCTAAATGTAATCGAAGGTTTTATTCCAAAAGGGAATACTTCTTTTGAGAAAGCTAAATCTTTATTACAAAAAGCTACAGGTTTCACTGATGCAAGAGCAGAAGGAGAATTAAATTGGTATAGTAAAGAAAGAGGGTATCCTATGTGTTACCTTATAGGAAATGAATTAGTTTCTCAATTACAAAAAGATGTCTTAGAGGAAGTTAATAATAAAGAAGAAGGTTTAAAATTATTTCATAAGACTTATTTAAATGAAGGTATTATGCCTTTAAATATGCTTAGAAAAGTATTTAAAAAAATAATATTTTAAACTAAATATTTTAAATTATTTTGTTTTGAGTGATTTTACTTTTTCTTTAATTCTTTCCTCTTTCCTCTTTCTACTAAATCTTGTTAGAAATATCATAAAAACAGAGAGAAATATTGTAACAATAATTGCAGAAAAAATATCATAAATATAAGCTTCTTGTAATAATCCTGTACGAGAAACAAAAGTATTTAATGTTGATTTTATAGCATCTCTCCAAAGGAGAGCAATCATAAATCCAAAACTTGCAATAACAGGAATAGAAACATCATTTTTTAATTCTTGTTCAAATATAATTAATTTATTTTTTAAATTCAAAATAACATCTTTTTTTTCTTTCATAATATAACCATATTTAGTTAATTTATTAATTTATCTTTTTACAAAAAATATCTGTTCAAGGAAATTTATAGAAAGAATTATTAAAATAAACTACTGTAAAATTTTAATTATATTATTCAATTTTGAAAAACTTTTATAAATAAACATTTCCTTTATTTTTTATGAAAAAACATGATTTGATTATTATAGGGGTTGGACCAGGAGGTTTAACAGCAGGTATTTATGCAGCTAGGTATCAAATGGATTCTTTAATTATTGGGCAAATTCCAGGGGGTTACGCTTCTACTGCTCACGATATTAGAAATTATCCAGGGTTCTCAAAAATTAGTGGAATGGAATTAACAATGAAAATGCTTGATCATGCTAAAAGTTTGGAAGTTCCAATTAAAAATGAACTTGTTAAAGATTTGAAAAAAACAGAAGAAGGAATTTTAGTTAAAACAGATAATGAAGAATATTTAGCAAAGAAAATAATTTTAGCAACAGGTTCTGAAAGAAGGAAATTAGGTTTAAATAAAGAAGAGGATTTTTTAGGAAAAGGAATTTCTTATTGTGCAACTTGTGACGCTGGTTTTCAAAAAGATAAAATTGTAGGAGTTGTTGGAGGGGGGGATGCTGCTTTAACTGCAGCTTTATTAATTTCAAAATTTGCTAGTAAAGTTTATTTATTTTATAGGAAAGAAAAATTTACAAAACCAGAAGTTTCATGGATTAAAGAAGTTGAAAAGAATGAGG
>JAYENS010000039.1:0-2294 GCA_034722215.1 Nanobdellota archaeon | reverse complement strand
AAAAGAATTTTAGGCAACTGAGATTTAGAAATATTTAACTTTGACAAAAGTTCTTCAGACTCTTTTTCATTAAGCTTAGAATGTTTAGGTTGTAGAATATGCATCTTGACAATTTAGGGAGTTTGAAAATACAATTAACACTTTAATAACTTCCCAATAATAAAAGATATTAAATTTTAATTTAAAAACCTTTTGGTTTTGTGGGGTTTGTTTAAAAAGTTAAAGTTGCGCAAAGAAGCACGAATTTTTAATTTACCTGACTTAAAATCCAGAGAATTAAATGCTATCTAATGATAGCATACATGGCCCCGAAGGGGTTATAACAAAAAGTTATTTGTTGGTAATGTTCTCTTAGTGTTTGGGAATAGTCAAAACCCGAACTTCCTTTGCCCTAATTTAATTAAAAAAAAAGAAATAGGATTTAGTTTAGCTTTTTTGTGCATTTTCTTGAAACATATTTCTTTTTGTAATGAAAAATGCCTTGTGCCCTAAATCTGACAAACAAAACCTTTAAATAATTCATTTCACATAGTAACTAAAATGGTTACTACAAAAAACAAAATATCAAGGAAAATTATTGATAAACTTAGATTGAATCCTGAGAAAATCCTAATTAAAGAAGAGATTATTAATACAATTAAATCTTATTCAAAAGTTTATAAAACAAAAGTAAATCTGATAAGTTTATGGACTTATTTAAGAAAAAATAATTATGTAAAGCGTATTTTAATGGATTATTATTATGTTTATTCTTTAGAAGAGAGATATAGTCATTATTGTAAATTTTCAGAGGAAGAATTAATTTTCTTTGTTTTAGAAAAAATTGATGTTAAATGGTATTTAGGATTAGAAAGTGCTTTAAAAGAAAATAAAATTACCTGGCAGGCTCTTAATATTATCACCATAATAAATAATCATTTTTCTGGAATTAAAAAATTAGGAAACTCAAAATTTAAATTTATTAAGACAAAAGATAACAAATTTAAGTTTGGTTTGATTAAAAAGAAAACTAATAATTCAATTGTTTATTTTTATTCAGATTTAGAAAAAACCTATCTTGATTTTCTTTATTTTTATTCTTATAAAGGAAAAGATGTTGAAACTATGAAAAAGAACCTGGATTTTAAAATTAAAAAAAGCAAAATTATAAAATATGCAAAATATTACTCTAAGAAAATCCGGGAGGTTATCTAATGGTTTCAGAAAATATTATTAAAAGATTTGTAGCCCAGATAAAAGAAAAGCATAAAAAAATTAGTGAGCCAACAATTGAAAAAGATTTTTATCTAACACTGCTTCTTAACGAGATTAGTAAGGATATAAAAGAAAATACAGAATCTCTATTTTCAAAACTTGTTTTCAAAGGAGGAACATTATTAACAAGAGCTCATCTAAATTACCATCGTATAAGTGAGGATCTTGATTTCACTTACTTAGAAAATCAAAAATTACATAAACTTTCTGCAAAACAAAGAAAAAAAGTTATTTCAAATATTACTGATAAATTGGTAAAAGAAATTAATAAAATAAGCAAGAAATTTAATTTAGATTTTTCTATAAATAAAGCAGATAAAAAATATTGTAAAGTCATGGATAGAAAAAATGTATATATGTTTAAAATATATTACAAACCAGTATATGGTGCAGATGAGTTTATTAAATTTGAAGTTAATTTTAATGATGAGTTAATTTATCCGGTTTTATTTGAAAATATCAAGCATTTATTTGATGTGGAATTAATCAAAGATTTGGAGTTTGTTGAAAACCTCAAAATACAAATAAGAAAAAACATTCCTTGTTATGATTTAAGGGAAATTGCCGGAGAAAAGATAAGAGCAATCTTAACAAGGCCAACAATAAAAGAAAGAGATCTTTTTGACCTTTTCTTAATCTCAAATACAATTAATCTTGAAAAGGACTTAGATAAAAAGAAAATAGTAAGTAAAATAGTTAGCTCTAAATCTTTTATTAAAGGACTTCCTGAAAAAATAAAAGAAAATATCGAAATGTTAACTAAAAATAGAGATGCCATAATTGAAGAGAGATCTAAACTAACTTTAATTAAAATTAAAGAAAAAGAATATTCTGAATTTGAAAAAAAGACAATTCCTTTGTTTGTTAAAATTGGGAAGCAGGCTTTGTTGAAATTTGATTAAATTGAAAATTGTTTCTTTTTTCTATTTTACATTGTTTATTGGGGTTTGATAAGTTAGATTTCTGAATTCAAATTAATTAATAAGTTCAAATCCCCTTTAGGGATTTAAACCATGGCCCCGAAGGGATTCCTTGCTCCC
>JAYENS010000038.1:5906-31277 GCA_034722215.1 Nanobdellota archaeon | reverse complement strand
TTATTTCATATTTCTTGCTCACGGAAATACAAAATTCTCCAGGACAAAAAGAACTAGTTATAAACTCCTTAAAAATTTTGCGTCAATATGGTGCTCGCCTATCTCGTAAGCATTAGAGTTAGTCTGCTACGCTTTCTACCCCAAAATAAGAAAGCCGATTCGCCGGATTCCTGTCGCAGACGAAGTAAGCCCTATTATCGACGGCATAGAACCCCGCGACTGAATTATTATCCTCTCCGAGATTGTATGAATAAAATTTTCCTAATTTAACATCTTTAGATATTAATCCTTGAGAGGTATGATTCTTTGTTATATAATCAAGAACATCAATTTGCTTATTTTCAATTAAAGTATCTTTATCTAAAACTTCTGATTTGTAATCAATAATCTTTTTTTTTCTATAAAAAATATGATTATAATGAACTTCTAAATCCTCTCCATTTGTTTTAAAATCATTATCTAACCATGAAGCTCTCCAAGGAGATTGTTTTTTAACTTTATCTTCAAAAAGTTTTTTGGCTAAATCTGGTTTAATTAAATTTCCTTTAACATATCTAAGTTGGAGTTGTTTTTCAGAAGCCAAATAAAGAGCATGTAAATAATCTACTTCTTGTTTTGCATAAGGTGTTTTTACCTCTAAAGCTTGGTTTAACATTCCTGCTTCAATCCAATCAATATTTCCTGCAAATTCTCTTCCTAAAGAATCTTTTGATGTTTGAATATTAAATCCTAATTCTTTTTCTATTTTTTTAACTGCATTATTATATGGAACTCTTCCTTGGCTATGAATAAAAGCTCTTGAATCTGGTTGGAATTTTCCATTTTCTTTAATTGGCACAACAATTCAATTACTTTGATCTAATTCTGCTATTTGTTTTAAATCTGTTTTTAGTGGAAAATATTCCCAGCCTAGTCTTTTTAAGAAAGGTTTATCTTCTTCTGGAACCTTAACTTTTAACCAAAGAGTCATATATTTCCCAAAATTCTTTTATTTATAAATCTTTTGATTTTGTTACTATTCTTAAATTAATTAATTACTCATAAACTTTCTCATTGCTGGGTTCATGTCAGTCATATGTTGTTGTGCAATTGACTGATAGAATTGATACATAATCATAATTACTAACAATATCGCTGTTCCAGAAGTTAAAGCTCCCAGGAGATTTGTAAAAGAAGCTAAAACACCAATTGCAGCTCCTCCCATAATTGTTAAAGGCATTATATATCTGTCTAATATTGATTCTAAAATTCTAATATCTTGTCTAAATCCTGCAACTTGTAAACCAGAACTTGCTATTTTTTTAGCTTGATCTTTTGAACTCATTCCAGAACTTTTTACCCAGAATACACTAAAGATTGTACAGAAAAAAGTAAAAGTCAAGATGTGGAAAAAACCTTGTAAAATATATTTTGGAAGCAATCCTCCTCTAATTCCTAATTCTAAAATATTTGTTGAACCCATCCAGAAAGACAAACCTGAAACCGCTTGACCATTAACAAAATGTCCTAACCAGGTTGCATGACCTAACCAATTTTCAAACATTCCTCCAAAAAGCTGTAGATTTGCAATTAATGCAGCAGCTAAAATAACTGGAATTACAGATGAATAGAAAAAAGAAATCGGCCATTTTACTCCATAACCTCTAACTTTTCCGTAAGATAAAGGAATTTCAACCTTCAAAGATTGTGCCCAAACAACTGCTAAGAAAATTAAAGCTGTTACCGCTAAAGCTGCAAATGCTGAAATAAATTCTACAGGATATCTATTTATTACTGATTGAATTAAAACAAATACTTTACCAGAACATAAAGTTCCTGTAAAATCCATTAGACAACTTTGTCCGTGAGCATTTACAAATTGGAAAGCCGCTGTAAATAATCTCCATGAAACTCCTGCCGCAATAAATAAACTAACTCCTGATCCGAAACCCCATTTTTCAGAAAGTTCATTCATATAATAAATTGCAAGCCCTCCTAAAATTAATTGTCCAATTAATATTCCTGTAAATCCTGGAGCTGGTTGAAGCCCATTCATTAAAACATAAACTACTGCTTCAAAAATTATAAAAAAGAAAACCATTAATTTTTGTAAACCTTGAAAGAATTTTTTTCCTTCTGTAGTAGAAGTATCAATATTTAATATTCCTGAACCTGTTAAAAGTTGAAGAATAATTGAAGCCATTACAATTGGTCCAATTCCTAAAGTAATTATAGAACCAAATTCTGTCCCCATAATAATTGCTAAATATTCAAATCTCTCAAGTGCATTTACTGAAAGTCCAAAAAGAGATATATTTGCTAAAATAAAAAAAGCCGCTAATATAATTAAAGTCCACTTAAGTTTAATATTAAAACTTACTTTTTTTTCGTCAGGGTTTTTAACCTCTGGAATATACTTAAAAATTCCTCTTAAATCCATGTTTAAATAATAGAAAATTAGTTTTTAAAGTTTGTTAGGTTAAAGAACCCGCTGATTCTCTAACAACTCTAACTCCTACTTCGTATCGTTGAAACATTTGTAATTGAGAACGCCAGAAATACTCGCCTCAAAACAGGAACGGTCGTTTCTTAGAACTCCCAAGCTCGCACGCAGGAGTTTTCAAAAATGGATTCTACTACCACTAACTTGCTCGACCTCATAATGAAACGATAAAAGGGAGAAGTGAAACCCGATGTTTTCCTTTGCTCCCAACTTCGCTCGGCTTATTAATTTTTTTAGATTATCTGCTACGAATTTACTTAATCTCTGAATGAAATGATAAAGAGAATAATATTTTGAATTTATGGATTCAAAATATTATGAGGAGTTAAAGAGGAAACAAAAAGACATGAGAGATTTAGTTAAATTTTTAGATAAGAAATAAATTTAAAAAACTGAGAGGTTATCAGCCTCAGACTGATTCTTAAAAAATTAAATAGAAAAAGAGATTAACTATTTTTTCTTCTCTTCTTTCTTTTTCTCATGTTTTGGATTAACAACTACAGGAGTTATTATTTTTTTAACTTCTTTAAGAATTACTTTTCCACCTACTTTTTCTACTTTTTCAATTGCAGATTTTGATGCCTCTAAACAATTAATTATTAATTTATCTTTAACTTCTCCTTTTCCAAGAATTTTATGTTTAGATAAATTTATTTCCCAAGAATCTTTATTTTGTTTTCCAAATTTCTCCAAATTCATTTGAATATCTTGTAAATTGATCCTTTTTCGAATATCTCTTTTTGTTCCTCTTGACGTAAATCCTTGTTTTCCAAAATATTTGTGTCCGTGAATTTTTTGGACGAGTGTTTTTTTATGATCTGCTCTTTTACCAGAACCAGCCATTCCACATCCACCTTTATTTCCTGATTTTCTTTTATTCTTTCTAGCTCCGCTTCCGTGAGTTCCCATTCCAAGACCTCTTTGGCCTTTTACTTTTTTTGTTTTTTTTGTTCTCATTAAAGCATCCTCTCAATTAATTTATCTAATTCTTTGTTTTCACCTAAAACACCTTGAGGATAATGAAATTTTGTTTTTATTCCCCCTCTAGCAGGATGTAATCTGAAAAAAGGTTTTAATTTTCCGTCTTTGTCTTTCATTCCTCTTGCTTTGATTAATTTTTTATGAGTTTCTTCTGAAATTTCTCCATATGTAATAAAATTCCTTAGTGATTTTATCATTCCTAATTCTATTTTACTTGGCTTATCTAAAACAATACAAACGTATTTTTTTCTAAGTCTAAGTCTATAAAGTGTTTCTTTTATATCTGCATTTAATCCTACTTTTCCTTTAATTCTTATTGCTGCTATCATTGTAAATTATTTCCTATTTTATTTATGATGACTGAAAATTTTTGATTTGATATCATTTTCTATTTGTTTTCTCCAGTGCATCCATACACGCTTTAATTAAATTAAATGTTGTTCTTACTCTCCCATATGTTTGAGAATAAATATCTTTTATTCCTGCCATTTTCATAACTTTTTTTAATTCGTTTGCTACAACTAATCCTGTTCCTTGAGGTGCAGGAATTAATTTTATTCTTACACTTCCGGATTTACCTTCAACTTCAAAAGGAATTGAATGAGGTTCATCACACGAACAATCAAAAGCTGAACATGCTCTTTTAATTTTTATTATGTTTAATTTTGCTTTTCTTGTTGCTTTATCTCTTGCTGGAAGAGTTTCATTTGATTTTCCAATACCCATTCCAACATGTCCTTTTTCATCTCCCGAAATAGCCATTGCTGAAAAAGTTAATCTTCCTCCTTCTTTAGTTATTCTTTGAGTTTGACGCCATGCTCTTCTTTTTCCTCCACCAAATTTACCTTTTGCTTGACCCATTGCAATTAAATCTGTTTTCAAAGGAATTAAAGATTCTACAATTTCCTGTTCAAGAATTTTTTTATTAGCATCTAAAATTTCATCAATATTTTTTATTTTCCCTGCTTTAACATCTTTACCAATTTTTGTTTTAGGTACCCAATTTTCTCTTCTTGTTGCTTCTTCCTCTTCTTGTCTTGAAATTCTTTTGGGTCTTCCTTTATTTTTTTCTTCTTGAACTTCTTTAACATCTTTTTTTTCTAATTTTTGAATTTCTTTTTCTTTATCTAATGCTGCTTCTTCTTTCTCTTTTGTTTCTTTTTCTTGAATCATTTTTTCAGTGATTGTTTCTTCTAGGGGTTTTTCTTGGGATACGTTTATTTTTTCTTTTGTCATTTTATTCTAATTTTGATTTAATTTCATTGAATTTGGTTGAGAAATCTTTCTTAAGATTCTTTCCTTGAATTCTTTCTTCTTCTGGAAAAGCTTCTTCTTTGCAATTTATTTTTAAATCAGCATCTATCAATCCTTTTATAAAAGCATAGGGTTTGGATTTATGAATCATTCTAATCATCCCCATATCTACTACAGGAGTAACTAATTTATCTTTTTGAATTTTCTTACCCACAAAGTATCCTATCAAATATGCTGCAGGAATTGATTTTAAACTTCCTTGAAATTCTTTCGGCCAACCATTATTTAATAAAATTTTTGAAGTTATCCCAAAAATTATTTTATCTTTTGCTTCTTCACTTTCAACATATTGAATAACAAAATACTTGTTTGTTTTTCTAAATATTAATCTTGGTTTTTCACTTTTTAATAACTTAATTCTCATTAAGTAATTTGTTTTATTCTCTCTTCTTCTTCTCTTTTGTAATGTTTTCATTCTCATTTTTTTAATCCCTCAATGTATAATTTTAAATTTGCTTTACTTTTAAAAGCTCTATTTCTTATTCTTTTTCTAATCTCTTTATGTTCATCTTTTTTAATTACTCCTTGGCTTTCCATTTCCTTTGAATATCTTCTTAATTTTCTTGTCATAATCACATATTCCTGTTTTCTTTTATTGACTTTTTTCTTAATTATTCCTGCACCTTTCTTATTTCTTCTTTTAATATTTGTTCTTCTTCCTTGAATAGGTTTAACTACAATAGCTCCAGATTGGATTAATTCTTTGAACTCTTGTTTTGTTATTGCTTCTTTTATTTCATCCATTCTTGTCTTTGTAAATTTGATTCTATCTTTTCCTACTTTAGCTGTTCTTGCAATTAAATCTTTTTTTGATCTTAAATTCATTTTTTATTTATACTCTTTGAAGTATTCTCCTTAATATTTTTTGTTAAATATTTTTCAGCATTCATATTCCTTAATTTAATTTTCATTTCTTTTGCTTTTTTTGCAATTTCTAATTTCTTCTTTTTTCCCACACTTCCAATTAAACCTATTTGATTTTTTTGTATTTTTTCTAAATCTCCTGCATTCATAATTTTAATAACTTCTTTTTCTTCAAATTTGTTTTTTATTTTTTTATCTGAACCATATCCAATACTTACAACTGCAGGATATCCTTTCCTCTTTTCTCTCATTTTATTATCTCTTCCCTTAGGTTTTTTCCAAGTAGCTTTTTTTCCTCTTCCTTTTCCAAATTTTGAAAATCTTCTAGCATCTCTTCTTAAAAATTGAACCATTTTACATTTCTCTCCCACATTTATTTGTGATATAAATTCCGTCTTGGAATATTCTTTTATCTCTTCTCTTAATTTTTGTTATAGCTTCTAAATTTGCAGAAGCTTGTCCTGCAATTTCTTTATCTATCGATTTAATTGTAATAATATCTTTTTTAATTTCAATTTCAGCTCCTTTAGGCATCTCTACGATCCTATCTACTTTTTCACCTAAAAAGTTTTTAACAATAATTTTGTTGCCTTCTTGTTTTATTGTAAAAGGAAAGTGGCTAAAACAAATTTTTAATTGGTATTCAAATTTTTCTTGAACGCCTTTTATCATATTTTTTATATGAGCTACTAAAGTATTCATTATTTTTTTTTCTGTTTTTGTTGAAAATTTATTTCCCAAAATTATCTTATTATCTTTGATATTAAAATCTAATCTTCCTATCTTAAAAGTTCTTGAATTTTCTCCTTCTGGACCTTTTATAGTTATATTATTTTCTTCTAATTTTATTTCAATACCTTCGGGAATTTCAATTTCTGTGAAAAGTTCTTTTTTCATTTTAATAAAAATATGCAATTAAGCAACCTCCTATTTTTTCTGATTCTGCTTCTTCGTGAGTCATTAAACCTTTATTTGTAGAAACAATCATTGTTCCAAGGTTTCTTGCTGGAAGATACCTTCTTCGATATTTTTCTATTTGAGATTGTTCACAACTAAATCTTGGTTTAATTGATTTACAATCTGTAAAAGATCCAAGAGTAATTTCAATTGATTTATCTTTGCTATTTATTTTATATTTTTTAATAGCTTCGTTTTGTTTCATTATTTTAAGAACTTCTATTAATAAATTAGAAATTACCTTTACTTTTATTGTTTCTTTTTTTGCTCTTTTAGCATTTTTCATCATGTTTAACGCATCTGCTACAATATCTTGGCTCATTTTATTTATTCCCCCCTTGAATTATTTCCCAAATTGATTTTGATTTTTTTCCATGTGAATTTTCAGTTGTAGAATAAAAATTTTGTATTTTCATTTTAACTGTATTTTTTAAACCCTATTTCAGTGGCTACTTCTCTAAAACAATGTCTACAAAGATTTATTCCATAGGACCTAATGTGTGCACCATGTCTTTGGCATCTTTCACATTTCCTCGCTGCAACCCCTATTTTTCTATCTTTGGGTTTACAGTGTTTTATATATTTCTTCTTCACTGCTGGTTTGGCATTTAATTGTTTGAACATATTTTTCCAGTTACTTGCTGTCATTTTATTTGAACTCCGTATTAAATTTAATTTCCATAAATTTTTGAATTTCTTCTTTTGTGATTATTTGTCTTTTTGAAACTTTCCCTTTCTTAATCTTTCTTAAACCAACTCTTCTTCCTGCTCTTTTGAAAACAACAGTAACATCAAATCCTATAATTCCAATATCTCTTTGATATTCCATTCCAGGAATTTCAAGATATTCTTTTAATCCAAAGGAAAAATTATTTTCACTTAATTGTTTTTTTCTAAGAACATTATCTACTGCAAATAATAATTTCTTTAATATTTCTTCAGAATTTTTTCTTAAAGTTACAACAACTCCAGTCTCTAAACCAGGTCTAACTCCTAAAGAAGGAATTCTTTTTCTTGATTTTGTTTTAGTTGGTTTTTTCTTTGTTAAAAGTTCTAATAACTTGAAACCTTTTTCCAAATAATCTCCAGTTCCACCTATACTTAAAACTACTTTTTCTATTTTAATTTCTCTCATTGGATTTTGTTTTTCTGCCATTTTATTCAATTATCATTAGCTGTTTAATTAAAACATTAAATAATTTCTCTTCTGTTTTTAATCCTACCATCTTTCTATCTTCAATTAATTTAGTAATAATTCCTTGTTTTCCAGCATGTTTTCCACCTATAACAAGTGCTTTTGCTTTTTCTTTTAATTCTAAACATTTTTCAATTTTATTTTTTGATAAATCTAAAATTGCAGTGTCATTTAATTTACATTTTAAATCACATAAATAATTTCTTCCATCATAAAGGTTTAACTGAACTATTTTACCTTTCAATATTCTTTTTCCAATAACTTTAGATAATTTTTTAGTTGATTCTTTTTCCTTTATCTCTTGTAAATCAAATTTACCTTTTTCAGTTAAAATTAATTTATAACTTTTTTTTGCAGGAACTATTGTTAGTATATCAAATAATTTTAAACTTCTTCTTTCATCAATAACTAATTTCTCATTTACTTTCAAATCTTTTTTATGAATTGCTTTTTTTACTTCTCTTTTATTTCTAGCAATTTTAAGAACATCTCTTAAAAGAATTACTAAAGGGATTCCTCCTGATCTAGCTCTTGCTACAAATTTAGTACCTTTTCTTGGGATAGGCCATTCTTTTGAAACCATATGTCTTTTTTGATGTGCTTTCATTTTTTCTTCTCCTTAATTAAAGGTTTAATTTCCTTTTTAGGGGTTTCTACTTTAGTTTTAATTCTCTTTTTATCTTCTAAATTTAATTCTGTTATTTGTAAGTTTGAAGACCTAATTGGAACTTCAATTTTTGAACCATCTTGTTTTGTTGTTTGAATTCCTTCAATATAAATTTTTAGTCTTTTTACAATAACTTTTGTTATTTTTCCTGATTTACCTTTATATTTCCCTCTCATAATTTTTACTTTATCTCCTTTTTTAACAGGTAAATTTCTGCCATATTTTTCTCTTAAATTTTTTGTAAGATTTGCATTTAATTGTCTTCTCTTTATATGTAAAGGTGCTTTCGCTAAAAACTTTCTTTGTTTTCTTGGTTGAGAACTTGCTTTCCATGCTGTGCTAAATTCTTTTTTCATTTTAATATATATTTGAAGCGATTTTTGCTACTTGTGGCCAACGCTCTAGAACCTCCCTTGCTATAGCTCCTTTAATTTGAGTTCCTTTTGGATTACCTTTATCATCTTTTAAAATTGCTACAGCATTATCTTCAAAAGCAATTCTTTCTCCTGTTAATCTTCTCCATGATTTTTTTTGTCTTATTAGAACAGCGTCAAAAACTTTTCCTTTCATATCTGGCACTCCTTTTTTAATTGCTACTTTAACTTGATCTCCAACTTTTGCGCAACCTTGCTTTCCTTTTCTTCCTTTTCCTCTTTTTACTGAAACAATTCTTACAATTTTTGCTCCACTATTATCTGCTGCAATCATTTTTGCACCAAGATTTACTCCTGCTGTTGTTCTTGCGCTTACTGGTTTCATTTTTTGCCCTCGCTGTTATTTAATTTTTCGATAACTACAAAATGAATAATTTTACTTAAAGGGCGACATTCTTTGATTCTTACATTATCTCCAATATTAATTTCTTTCTCCATACAATTTGGAAGTCTTGCATGAATTTTTGTTTTAGACTTTGCATATCTTTCATATTTCTTAATATAAATCATCCTTTCAAATTCTATTGCTATTCTTTTTGTGTTCTTTGAAATTACCTTACCTTTGAAAATTCTTCCACGAGTTTTTAAATTTCCATGAAAAGGGCAATCTCTATCTGTGCAACTAGTTTTAGTTATTTTTTTCGAGGTAATTTTATCTTTCTGGGACATATTTATTTGTTTTTTTTCTGTCATTTTAATTGCCTATTGAATCTTCTTCAAATCCTAATTTAATTAATATTGCTTTTACTTTTTTTGTATGGTTTCCTTGTAATTCTACAATTCCATCTTTTCCTGTTCCTCCACAAGCTAACTCATTTTTCAAACTTTTTGCAATATCTTTTACATCTATTGAATTATCAAAACCAGATACTACAGTTACAATTTTTCCGTATCTTTTTCGATCAGTTGTTATTCTAATTCTTTGTGCACTTTTTGTCATTTGTTCACATACACATGCTTGTTCAGGTAACCCACAGTTTGGACATATTTCCATTTTATTTTATTGTTAACAATCTTGCGATTGTTCGTTTAATTTCACGAGTTTTATTGCTTCCACCTTGAGTTGCTTTGGCAGATTTCATTAACTCAATTTTCAATTCTTTTAACTTTTTTTGTTTTTCTTCTGATTTCATTTCTCTAATTTCTTTTAATCTTAATATTGCCATTATTTTTTCCTCGTTGTTTTCTTTTTAATTATTTTTTTAGGTTTTGAAATATTTTCAATATTTTCTTTTAATTTTTTTAGCAAATTTTCATTAATAGTAATTCTGTCTTTTAATACTGCATCTGGAGAAAGTATACTAACCTTTACTCCTACAGTTCCTGGTTTTGTTTCTGCTCTTGATTGTGCTCTATCCACAATATTTGAGGTATCTCCTGCTTTTTTTAAATACCCTTGAGCAAATCTCCAAGATTTTGATCTTGAACCTGGAAGCTTTCCTCCTAACCTTATTTCTACCCCTAAAGCTCCTGCTTTCATTATTCTTTGTAAAGATCTATAGGCTAAAACTTTAAATTTCATTGGACCAAATCTTTCTAAACCTAATGCAATTTCATCTGCAACTAATTGAGCATCAAATTCAGGTTTAGTGATTTCATCAATTTCTACATGAGGGTTTTCTAAATTAAATTCTGTTTTTAGCATTTTTGTTAATTCTGCAATTCTTTCTCCTCCCCTTCCAATAATTAAACCTGGGCGACTTGTTGAAACAGTTATTTTTTCTCCAACAGGAGTATATTCAATTTTAACCCTTGATATTTTTCCTTTTCCAATATCTTTTTTTATTTTTTCTCTAACTGCAAATTCATCTTTTTTTAATTTTACTGTATTTTTTTCTTCCATTTTATTTCTTCTTCTCCTTTTGTTTTTTTTCTATAGCTATAATTTTAATATTTGTTCTTTTCTTTTGAGTTCTTCCTCTTCCTCCATAAACAGTTGTGCCTTTATTTGCAACTGCTAAATTTATAATAGGATATTCTAAATCATGTTGAATTGCATTTGCTTGTAAACCTTTTAATAAAATTATAAATTGTTTTGAAGCTTTTACTGGAAATCTTCCAGACATAATTCTTCCTTTCCTATGAGGTATTTCTCCTTTCATTGGAACAGGTTTTCTTAATTCTGCAACTTCTTCTAAATCCTTAATTGCTTGTTCAATTGTTTTATAATTAATAAATTTACAAATTGCTGTTGAATATTTTGTAGAGGTTGAAATATTTGAAACATTGACAGAAACTTCTGTTTTTTTTACTTTCTTAACCTCTAGTTTTTTAACAGGAGTTTTATTTTCTGGTTTAGATTCTTCTTTTTTAATTTCTTGTTTTTTAATGGAAGTTTTAACTTCACCTCCAGATGTACTTCTAATTACGGTTTTCTGAGGCATCTTTTTTTGTTCTGCTATTGTTGAGGGTTTTTCTGTGTTTGCCATTTTATTTCTTTATTATTTTTTTACTACTTTTTTATCTTTACTTGTGTGTTTTACTCTTTGTCTTGTTGGAGAAAATTCTCCGAACTTATGTCCAAGAGTTTCAATTGTTACTTCAAAAGGTAAAAAATCTCTTCCAGCATAAACAGAGATTTTCATTCCTAATAAACCTGGAACTACTACAAGATCCCTTCTATGGGTTCTAATTGATTTTTTCCCTTGTTCTATTTTCTTTTTCGCTAATTTTACAAAATTTTCATGTTCTTGAAAATTTCTTAAAACAGTTCTTTTTTGTCTTGCTCCAAGTAACTTTGCAAACTCTCTTACATCTAACTGTTTAAGCTCTTGTTCTGTTTTTCCTCGATATTTTAATTCTTTCTTTTTTATTTCCATTTTATTTTTTCTTTCCTGTTCTTCTTGGTCTAACCAATCCAACTTTCTTTCCTGGAGGAGCATTTCTCTTTGCAATCTTTGATTTAGGATTCTTTGCCCTCCCTGAACCAAACGGATGATCTATTACATTCATCTTTACTGCTGAAGTTCTAGGATATAATTTACTTTTAGCTTTTTTAATATGATATTGTTTTCCTGCTTTTAATATGGGTTTTTCTAATCTTCCTGCTCCTGCAACAACTCCAACAATAGCTCGACATTTTGAATTAAATTTCTTTTCTTTTTTCGAAGGCATTACTACAAAAACAAAATCTCCTATAACTTTGCTCACAGTAGCACTATTTCCTCCTGTTTTAATAAACCTTCCTCCATCATTTGGTTTGGATTCAATACAATAAATTTTTGTTTTTACTGGAATATCCTTTAAATATAAAATATTTCCTTTTTCTATTTTCCCATTATTAAAATAAATTTTTTGGGATTCAATCATTCCTTTAAAAGCAGGAATATAAAAAATTCCTTTTTCTGATTTTATTTTTGCTAAGGGACAAGAATGTATTGAAGAGTTTACTAATTTAAGAACTGTTCCTTCTCCTGTTAGATTCGCAAGATATTGAATTTTATATTTGAAATTTTTCTTGCTAACTCTATAAGTTGAACTTCCTTTTCCTCTAGCTTGTGAAATTATTCTTTTTCCCATTTTACATTAATCCTAATTTAGTTGCAACGTCTATTGCAAGAATATCTCCTTTTAATTTAACGTACGCATATTTTTTATTATTTTTAATTAAAGTTCTTATTTTTTCTACTTTTGCTCCAAATAATTCTTCAACTTCTTTTTTAATATCTTTTTTTTCTTTTTTCATTGAAGTTTGAAAAGTCATTACATTACTTGATTCAATCATCATTACTGCTTTTTCTGTCATTACTGGTTTCATTCAAAATAACCTCCATACTTTTTTTGAATGATTAAAAATTTTATATTTATCATCATTTCAACTTCACCCCTAATTCCTCTACTGCTTTTTCTGTGTAAATTGTTAATCTTCCTGGATTTCCTTTTGCTAAATCCATTATTCCTAATTTAGCTGTTGTTTGAATATCAAAGTTTTTTGTTTTTAATTTTTCTTCTTTTCCTATTACTAAAAGAACGCCTTGATTTGATTTATATTTTCTTCCTCTTGTTTTTCCTTTTCCTGCTCGAATTGTTTTATTTTTGAAAATTATATTCGATAATTCTTTTCCAATTATTTTCTCAATTGTGTTTTTTAATTCTTTAACTTTTAGTTTTGTGAATTTTGATTCAACAATAAATGGAACTTGTAATTTTTTATTATCTAAAGTCGTGTATTTTTTATTTAACCATTCTACCGATGCTGTTGCTGAAATTGCAGAACATAATGCTAATCTTAACTCTTTTTTATTTATACTTAGAGTATTTATCATCGAAATTGCTTTTGGAGGGTGAGCTCTTCGACCGCCTCTTGTGTTTGGAACTGTTGCTCCAACCCAATTAAATTGTGAACCTTTAACACTCATAATCTTTCTTGGAATTCTTGACATTCCTCTTCCGTATTGGGATTTCCAAACTTTTCTTCGATGGATCATTTTCCCACTTGCTGAATACTGGTTTCCTGCAACAGGACTTGGGGCGTAGGGTTGCATTGTTTTTTTTGCCTCTTCAATTTTGTGGATTAATTCTGCTCTAACTTTTTGAGTGAAACAACTAGGCAAGGTTATTTCTTTTCCTTGTTTTCCGTCAATAGTGTATATTTTTGCTTTCATCTTAATTTAATTAATTCATACTCCTTTTTGTTTTGTTTTTTAGTTGGTCGAATCGCTTTTGTTAAAACTAGTTGTCTTTTTGCAGAACCTTGAACAGAACCTGTGATAACAATATAATCTGTTTTTATATCTCCATAGTTTTTTATGTTTTTGAATTTGTCTTCTGCTTTTCCTAAATCAATTATCTTTGAATTATAAACAACTCTTGTGAACATTCCTAATTGTCCTGCCATTGGAACTCTAAAAATAACTCTTGCTGGATGCCATGGTCCAATTGAACCAGGTCTTCTTCTTCCTTTTTCTGATTTTTGATTTTTTAATTGAATCCCAAATCTTTTTACAGGACCTGAGAATCCTTTTCCTTTTGTTAACCCTCTTAAATCAACTAATTCTCCTTTTTTAAAAAAATCTAACATTGAAATTTCTTTTGAGAAATTTTCTTTTACAAAAGCAATTTTATCTTCATAGCTTCCTTCTAATCCTATCTCTAAAACATCTGGTTTTTTCTTTATACCTGTTTTTTTCACAACAGAATAAGCTAAAAGTCTTAAATCATCATATTCTTCTGTTTTAATTGAATCTAATTTATGCTTGGTTTTAGATAATTTTAATTTTCTTTTTAGTTCTTTATCTAAAATTGGTGAAAGAATTTCTGTTTGGACTTTATTATCTTTGTAAAATCGAGCTGAAAGGATTTTCATTGTAGGAACTTCAAGAATTGTCACAGGAACTATTATTTTTTTTCCTTTAGTCATTGAATCAGCTGTGCTGTCTGCAACATAAGCAGAAGACATTCCAGCTTTATAACATATAAATCCTTTAAGTTTTGAAGAAGATTTTATCTTATTCCAATTAGTAGTAGGTAAGAACTTTTGCGCTCTCTTTCTGGGCCAGAATTGTAGGCTCCCTTTTCTTGGTGATCTTCCTTTTGGCATTTTCGTTATTTATTAATGATGCGGATTTCATTTAGTCCTTCCCTGGAATGTTTTTACGAGAAGAAATTGGTTTATAAATGTTGTGGGTTGGTTACATTGTGTAGAAGCCAGAGACATATGTCGTAAGCAATAGAAAATTAGTTCGTGTGTAAAAAGTTTAATCTTCTAAAATAAGCCCTATCTCAAAAACTAATACTTAACACAACCCCTTCAAATTTGAATAGCCATAGCCAACCTATAAACCACAATACAGAAGCTACTATTAAACTTATTCCTGATTTTCTCTTTTTTTCAATAAATGACTAAGGCCTTTTATATTTAAAAAACTGACTTAGAAAACTTTAAATAGTATAGACCATAGAGTATACTATGAAAGAAAAAATTATTGATTTAGGAATTGCAAAAATAAAATTAACTCCTGTTGAAGAAAAGAAAATTGTGATTATTGCTAAATGTCCTTTTTGTGAAAGAAAAATTAGAGGTTCTAAATCTTCTCAAGTTGAATGGAATATTTATGTTCATGTAAAACAAAATCATAAAGATCATAAAGATTACAAGATTTTTTTAGATCAGCTGGAAAGGCAGAACGAAGGTTGGTCTAATTAAGCAACAAATTCAAATTCTTGAGTCTTCTCTTTTTCATCTATTTTAGAAATACGTATTATCTTGCCCTGCTTTTTTGCAAGTTCTCTTATTTTTGCGAAATCTGTTTCATCTGTTTTAGGTATTATTACTTTTTCAATTATAAAAGTGTGATTTATTTCGGCTAATTTGAAATCTTTTGTTTCAAAAATAAAACTCTCTCCAATTTTTGCATCTGTTGTGATTAATTTACAAGCATCAGTTTTTGGAGGTTCTCCTTTCTTTCCTGGAACTCCCATTTTTGGTGCTTTTGGTTTTACTTTTAATTTATTTTCTCCTACTTCAAAAGATAAAGCGTAAATTACTTTAGGAAATTCATCTAGTAATTTGATAACTTCTTGTCCTGACATTTCAGTATCAATTAAATATCTCTTTACACCTTGGAATTGTTTTTTTTCTTTGAATTCTAACTTTCCTGTTAAATCCGAAGTTGCAATAACTGCTCCTGTAATTTTTGTTTTTTCAGAACCTAATTTTTCAGCCAAAATTCTAACAAATTCATTTATGAATTCTCCTGTAGAATTAATAGTATATTTTTTTCCTGATTTCTTTACTTTCAAAACAGCTCTATTTTTGAATTCACCTTTTGAAAATTTTTGAAACTGTAAATGAACTGAATTATCTATTCTATTGTCAATTATTTTTTTTATAAAATTCATAGACTAAAGAGAGAATTTCTTCTTTTAAATCTTTTGTAGAAAACATTTATTAACTAAAAACTCTGTTTAATATTGAGGTGAAAAAATGGAAAAGCATTATTGGAAACATATTACTCCAGCAATATTACTAATTGTATTAATTGTTTTGTCTTTTTTACTTCTTAAAGCGATTCTATTCTCGATAATTACAGGTCTTTTGCTTGCTTTTCTTTTTGCTCCTTTGTTTAAAAAACTAACAAAAAAATTTCAACGTAAAAATTTAATTGCTCTTTCAATTTGTATTTTATTTATCTTAATAATTTTCATACCTCTTTGGTTTGCAATTCCTAGTTTATTAGATCAATCAATTTCAATTTATCTTGCTTCGCAAAAAATTAATTTTGTAGCACTTTTAGAAAATATATTTCCGAATTTATTTCAGGTAGAAGGTTTTTCAGCAGAGATTGGTTCTGTTGTTTATTCTTTTGTTACAAATTTAACTAATTCAATAATGAATCTTGTTTCAAAATTAATTTTAAATTTCCCTATTATATTTTTACAATCAATTGTTGCAATGTTTACTTTTTTCTTTGCATTAAGAGATCACGATAAACTTGTAAAATATCTTCAAAGTCTTCTTCCATTTAGTAAAGAAGTTGAGAAAAAATTATTTAAATCCTCTAGAGAATTGACTTCTTCTATTCTTTATGGACAAGTTATTATTGGTATTTTAGAAGGTTTGATTATTGGTGTTGGTTTTTTAATTTTCCATGTTAATAATGCTTTATTCTTAACAATTCTTGCTAGTATTGCTGGGATTTTTCCTATAATTGGGACAGCAATTGTTTGGGTTCCTGTTGTGGTGTTCTTATTAATTGCAGATAATTTTGGGGCAGCGATGGGAATTGCAGCTTTTGGAATTATTACTGCACTTATGGAAAACGGATTAAAACCATACTTTGTTTCTAGAAGAACTAATATTCATTCAGCTATTATTTTATTAGGAATGATTGGAGGTTTATTTTATATTGGAATTTTGGGAGTTATCCTTGGTCCTTTGGTTCTTTCTTACCTATTAATTATTTTAGAAATTTATAGAAATAAAAAGATTCCTGGTCCTTTTTCACATATAGATAAAAAAAAGGTAAACTAAATGGAATTAAAAGTTAAGACTTCTAATTGGGCTGCAGGTATTCCTGTTGCTATTTTACATAGAAAAACAGCTGAATCTATGGGAATTCATCCTGGAGATAGAATTTTAATAAAAACTATTTCTAAAAAATACAAACAAATGGCGACAATTATTGACACAATGGAAAAAGGAATTAAAAAAGGTGAATTAGGTATTTCTTTGGAAATTAAAAAAAGAGTTGGACTACGAGAAGGACAAAAAATTAGAATTTCTCATTCTCAAACACCTCAAAGTATTTATTATATTAAGAAAAAATTATCAGGAGAAAC
This sequence comes from Nanobdellota archaeon, assembly GCA_034722215.1. Taxonomy (GTDB): domain Archaea; phylum Nanobdellota; class Nanobdellia; order Pacearchaeales; family GW2011-AR1; genus GW2011-AR1. Next base: position 14,103 of record JAYENS010000038.1, on the reverse strand, counting down.
TTTAAAACCAAAAGAAATTAATGAAATTATTAAAGACGTTGTAATAAATACTTTATCTGAACCAGAGATTGCAATGTTTATTTCTGCGATGTATAAAAACGGAATGAATTTTAAGGAAACAACTGATTTAATTGATGCAATTTTATATTCTGGAAAAAGATTGGTTTTTAAAAATAAATTTGTTGTGGATAAACATTGTATTGGAGGTGTTGCAGGAAATAGAACTACTCCTTTAATTGTTTCAATTTGTGCTGCTGCTGGTTTAATTATGCCAAAAACTTCTTCGCGTGCAATTACGAGTGCTGCTGGAACAGCTGACACAATGGAAGTTTTAACAAATGTAGATGTTTCTGGAGAAGATGTGAAAAAAATTGTGAAAAAAATTGGATGTTGTTTAACTTGGGGAGGTTCTATGGGAATGGTTCCTGCGGATTCTAAAATAATTAAAGTTGAAAAAATGTTAAAGATTGATCCTGAAGCTCAACTTTTAGCTTCAATAATGTCAAAAAAATTAGCTGTAGGAAGTAAATATTTATTGATTGATATTCCTTATGGAAAAAATGCAAAAGTTACTAAATCCAAAGCATTGAGATTAAAGAAAAAATTTGAAGGACTTGCAAAACATTTTGGAATTAAAATTCAGGTTGTTTTAACTTCTGCTAAAGAACCAATTGGAAATGGGATTGGTCCTGCTTTGGAGATGAGAGATATTGTTAAAATTTTAAATCCAATTAAAAAAGGCCCTTTGGATTTGGAAAAAAAATCTTTGTATTTATCTGGAATTTTATTGGAAATGACAAAAAAAGCAAAAAAAGGAAAAGGTTATTTTATAGCTAAAGAAATTTTAGATTCAGGCCAAGCTTGGAAAAAATTTATTCAGATTATTAAAGCTCAGGGAGGAGAAATTAAAGAAATTATTCCTTCAAAAATATCGAAAGATATTTTTGCTAAAAAATCTGGAAAAATAAAAAAAGTTAATAATAAACTAATTAATGAATTGTCTAGAGTTGCTGGAGCGCCTATTGATAAATATGCTGGAGTTTATTTATATCAACATTGTAGTTGTAAAATTGAAAAAGGTGAGAAAATTCTTACAATTTATGCTGAATCAAAGGCTAGATTAGAAGAAGCTTTGAAATTTTATGAAAGACATCTTCCTATTAAGATTTAAGAAATTCTTTTAAAGTTTAATTTTCTTAATTTGTTATGAGAAGACTAGATAGTAAGCGGGAATTAATTGAATATTTTAAAAGAAATATTAGTAAAGGTTATACTCCTGATTCTTTGAAATTTGCACTTATAAATCAAGGATATTCAAGAGCTGCAATTAGTCAAGCAATTGAAACTGCAAATAAAGAAATTGCAGAAAAAGCTCCCCAACTAAAAGAAAAACCTATTATCAAATATGAACTATACGATGAAAATAATAAAAAGGTTCATATTGAACCTTTAAAATTCTGGGAAAAAATTAAATTTTGGATTAAAGGTAGAAATTTCTAATAGAAATCTTTAAAACTACTTCTTACAGAATAATTATATATTGCCTCCTTCGCATAGTTCGGAATTTAAATTCCTCTCGTTTTTTACAAACGAATGTGTTATCGGCAAAAAAACGTCATGCCTCCTTCGCATAGTGGTATTGCATTCGGCTTGAGACCGAAGCCCTTTGGGCTCCGAGGTTCGATTCCTCGAGGGGGCGTTTATTCAAATGAAAAAAGTATATGTTTTTGCTTGGAGCTTAATTTCTTTGATAATTTTTTGGCTTACTTATTCTTATTTTTCAAAAGGATTTATTTATTCAATAATAACCAGCAATGCTCAACAAATTACCTCTTTTTTAAAATCTCTTGGGATTTTTGCACCCTTAATCTTTATTGGAATAATTATCTTAGAAGTTGTTTTAGCACCAATTCCTCCTCTTGCATTATATATTGTAGCAGGAATTTTATTTGGAGGTTTTCTTGGAGGAATTCTAACTTTAATTGGAAATCTAATTGGGGCTTTTATTGATTTTAAAATAGCAAGAAAATTTGGTAAAAAATCAATTGAAAAAAGTATGAATAAAAAATTAAAAAATAAATTTGATAAATTTTTTAAAAAATACGGGATTTATTCTATTTTCATTTTAAGAGTAAATCCTATTACTACTTCAGATATTGTAAGTTATCTTTCAGGCCTTACAAAAATTAAAACATGGAAATTTATGATTGCCACAGGTCTTGGATTAATTCCTATGATTTTTATTCAAACATATTTGGGAGATATTTTTATTAAAGAAAATTCTTTTTTAATAGGATTTATTATCTTTTTTAGTTTTGTTTATCTTTTAATTTTTATTTTTTTAATTTTAAAAATTTTAATTGAGAAAAATCACAATTCATTAAAAAAGAAAAACTAATAAACAAACTAATTTTAATTCTTAAATGCAAAGTTATCATACTAAAAGAGATGGGCCTTTATCTGAAGAAGAAATGAAAGAGAAAGCTCAAGAAACACAAGAAGAAATGAAAGAAGTTCTTGAATGGAAAAAGGAAGAGGAAGATAAATTAAAAAAAGATGATTTTAAAACTCATCAGGCAAAATCTTCATGTAAAAGAAATTTAAAAAAAGCAAATAGGAGAGTTGATTCCGTAAAAGGAATGATTGAATATTGGAAAAATAGGCTTAATGGAATGAGTCATTTTAGGGCTTCTATTGAATTGAATGAATATTGGGCTATGTTAAAGGAAAAAGCAGAGGCTAAGAAAAAAGCAGAGGACAAAAAGTTACCTAAATTATTGCGCCAATAAGTATACATCTATAATTACTTCTTTCTGGAGAGAGTATTGATACATATACTAAGAGGCACGAGAACTCCAAAGAGAATTAAAACCTCTTCGAAGCCCCTAAATACTGCTTTCTAAGGTAAAAAAATCTAAGACCCTTGAATCAGGGCTTAAAACATAAAGATGATCTGTTTTAAATCTTAAACCTCTATATAATTTTTGTTGTAATTCTCTTTTTGCTTTATCTCTATAAAACATCCAGTAAAATTCTGGTTTTGTTTGCATTAAAATTTTCCAAAAAGGATCTTGAACATTTGGATTAGGATATTTTGTAAACACAATTGAATTACATTCTTCTCCTGGAAAATCAATTCCTCTTGAATCTCTTGTTGAGAAAAGAATTTTTCTCTTACCCTCTTTAAATTCTTGAACTAATCTTCCTTCTTTATCTTCTCCTTGAAATTCCTTTAATTCTCTTCGAGAAATTAAATTATTCAAACTATAATTAATAATTTCTTCATCAGAAGGTAAATCTTGAAAAGCACTTACATGAATTAGTGTTGGTTTAATAGATTTTTCAACAGCCTTATCTAATGCTGTTAAATATTCTCTTCTTGTGTGTTTTCCTCTTGAAAAATTTGCATATTTACAATCAAACTCAATTCCATTTCTCACCACATCAATTGTTCCTTGTTTTTCTGTTTCAGCGTCGATAACTTCAAAATCTTCTAATCCAAAAACATTTTTTAAAACTTCTTTTGAATGTAAAGTTCCAGACATTAAAACTAAAAGTTTATTCTTATCTGTAAATTCTTTTAATTTTTTTGCAAGATTTGTAGTTACAATATTAAAAATAAAATTATTTTCCTGTTTTGTTATTGTGACATAACTTTCATTCATAAAATCTTTAAAAATTTTTGAAGTTTCTAAGATATCTACTAGATAACTTTCGTCATCAACTAATTCAAAAAAATTTGACTTTAAAAAAATTTTTAAAATATCATAAACTCCTGTTTTTTTCAATGGAAGAATTTCTTTTGAATCTGCAATTTTATTCATTCTTTTATTTTTTTTTAAATATTTAATTATATCAAATAATTCTTGAATAATTTTTGTATCTCCTTCTTCAGAACCTAATAAAGTCATTAGAGCCGTTTGCATTCTATCAATATTTAGGGTTCTTTGATTTGATAAACTATCTAAAAACTCATCACACTCATCGATAATTTCTATTTCTGTAGCAGGTTTTCTATTTAGAGCTGTTTCTAATTTATATTTTGCAGAATTAAAAACAATTACATCCGAATCTATATAAGAATCAAATTGTTCGTAAAAACCACAGCCTTGTTTTCTTTTATAATAAATAAAATTCAATCCATTTAACCCTTGATAAGATCTTTGTTTTACATTATCTAAATTTTTTAATTCGTATTTATCAGAATAAACAGGGCTCCAATAAGGACAAACAGGTGCGATAGACATTCTTTTTACATCTTTTATCGAAGAGAAATCATTAGGATTAATTTTATTATTTTGTTTTAAATATCCTCTTATTTTTTGGGAATTTCTTTCTTTTAATTCTATCTTGCAAGGAAGTTCTGGATTATCTGCAGAAGCATCAAGTTCTCTTTTTCTTTGAGCTTCTTCTCTTTTTCCTGCAAAAATATCATTTAAATTTAAATTTATTTCTTTTTTTATTCTAGGTAAAAAAGAATCATTATCTTGTAAAAATTTACATTTGTGATTTTTTCTTCCTGTGATAATGCTTATTTTTAAATTTTCTTTATTATTTTTTTTAAGATATTTTTTATCTTCATAATCTTTTTTATATTGTGTTTGAAGATTTTTTCCTGGAACAACTATTGAAGTTTTTCCTAATTCTTTTGCAAGGTTCAAGGCTATTGCAGATTTTCCTGTCCCACACATTCCGTGTATAAAAATTATTTTATTTCCTTTTTTTATTGATTCTAAAACTTCTTCAACAATGTCTTGCTGTGTTTTTCCATTTGAAAAACATATTGGTTTTAAAAATTTTTTATCTTCATATAAATTCCAAGTCATGAGTTAAAAAAATTCAAAGAATATTATAAACATTTAGGGTTACTCAATTTTAGGAATTATTTTTTTTTAGAATCAAAATAATCTTGATTAGTCTTATAGATTTCGAAAACATTTTTGTTAGTTACCACTTCTATAAAATTTTTAGTAAAATCCATTGATTTTATTTTTCCTTCTTTTTTTGGGAAAATCTTCTCGAAAGTAGTTTTTTCATCTGGAAAAATAGAACATAATTTTTCTGATTCATTAACTATATTTGCACAAGCCCCTCTATAGGAACCTTCAAATTCAAAATTTTCAAATAAATCATCCAATGTTTTATCATATTTTTGAACCTTACTTACTGCTTCAAAAGCTAATAAATCATATCTGAAATTTTCTTTTTTTAAACCAACCATAATAAATTAAATTTATTTTAGTTTATAAGAATTATTATACTCAAATAGATATTACTTTTTGAAATACCATAGAGCTGTGAAAAGCATACCAACTAATAAAAAAGGTTTCCAAATTTCTGTTCCTTGTTCTGTGAAAAGAATTGCTAATAAAGTAATTCCTGCCACTAAACCTAAAAATTCTTTTTGAGTAAGCATAAAATTAAAGATTATTTTCTCTTTATAAGAATTATTATAATCTAGTTCTAACTAAAAGCGATAAGGGTTTTTCTTGGATATAAAATTAATAATAAAATTATCCAAATAGTGAAGATAACCCTTCTGCTGCAGCTTCTTTCTTTTCTTCTTTTTTTGGTGCTTCTTCTTTCTTTGCTTCTGCTGCTGGAGCACTAGAGCTTCCTGCTGCTGGAGCTGCTGAAACTAAACTAGCATTTGCTAATTCGTTTGCAATATCTACACCTTTCAAACTAGCAACTAAAGATTTGACTTTTGAGTCATCCACTTTTTCGCCAGTAGCTACAACTACACTTTTTACAGAATCTTCTGTAATTTCTTTGCCTAATTTGTGCAATAAAAGTGCGGCATATATGTATTCCATTTTGTTTTTTGTTATTTAATTATCATCAAAATAAGGACGCTAATCCTGCTGCTGATGATTCTTTTTCCTCCTTTTTTTCAGGAGAAACTTCTTTCTTAACTTCTTCTACTGGAGCAACTTCTACAATTTCATCTGGTTCTCCATTTATTGTTCTAATTAATTTTCTCTCGTAAGCTGCTGCTTTTTGAATCATTAAAGGAACTGTTTCTGTGGAAGTGTATCCAACTTCAACTGCAAAAGGTAATGCTCTTGAATAAGCACTCAATAAAGTTTCTTTTATTCCTTCAGTATCAATTTTAATCTCTAAATATAATTTATCATCTTTTGAATCATAAGCAGAGATTGGTGTAAATCCAATTTTGAAAGGTTGTATTCCTAATTTCCCGAGCATTTCAGCTGCATTTTGTTTTATTGCTTCGCCTTTTTTAGCAACAATTTTTGTATCTTTAATTTCAATTTTTCCACCTTTAATCATAATTTGGATTCCTAAAGCGCCTAATTCTGAAATTGCTGGACCTGGAACTAAATCTGTTGGACCTGCTGGAATTTCTAAATCTTCTGGAGCAATTTGTCCTGGTTTTGCTTTCGCAGGACTTTTATTTTTTAATAATTCTGCTGCTAATTCATAAGAATCAAAATCTGAAAAAAGTAAAGCTACTGCTCCTTGATAATTTTCTTTCAATCCTTTTGCATTTTCAACCTTTGCTTCTTCTAAAGCTCTTAAAAATAAATTTCTTTTTGGAACTCTTACTAAAGCTTTTCCTCTTAATTTTTTTCCAATTGATTGATATTGTGAACAAGGAATATTGGAAATATCAGCAATTAAAACTGTCCTTTTTGATTTGATTAAATCTACAAGTTCTTTTACTGTTTCTATTTTTATTTTAGGAATGTTTTCTACTACTGATTTCATCTTAATTGAATTTTTATTGGTTTAGTCATTGTGAATTTTAATTCAACATTTTTTATGTTTTCTTTATCTCTTGGTAAAGCCTTGATTATTTCATTATAAATAGTCATAATATTTTCAATTATTTTTTTATCTTCCATTGAGTATTTTCCAACAGGAAGTTTTATTGAAGATTCTTTAACTCTTAATTTAATACTTGTGTTAATTTTTTCTTTTAATTCACTAATTGTTTTTTCATCAGGATTAAGAATTATACCTAATTGTGGTGACGGCATTTTACCTGTTGGTCCAAGCACTCTTCCGAAAGTTGTTGCAACTTTTGGCATAATTTTTGCTTGAGAAATAAAAAAATCATATTTTTTGACTAAAAATTTTAATTTTTTCTTATCATTATATTTTTTAAAATCACTAAAAGGAATTGTATCAATTAAATCAGAATTTGCTTCTAAAAAAGCTGCAATTTTTTTATCTTTTACTTTGTGAGGTAATCGAATAAAAATATTTATTGGATTTTTTTTATGAGAATATTTTTGCAAATTGATTACTAAGTCAACTGTTTGATCAAATTTTCTTTCTTTCTCTTTTCGTAATTCTTCTAAAGCTTTTTTTAATTGATTTTCTAATTCTGCCATTTTCTTGAATGTATCCTTCTACAGTAGGCATTCTAACATCCCAGAAAAAGGGACTGAATGATGTAGTTAATTGGATGTATTTCAGAAAGTCAGAACATTTATAAAGCTTTCTTTTGATTTATTTTTAGGCAAGTTGGATAGTTGACTTTCGGGATTTGACATTAAATTGTCGAGAGATATTATATAATTTCTAATTCTGAGGAAGGTCCGCACACCGCTTAAAATCACTAGGGAAATCTTAGATGTCGTGAGGCATGGCTCTGGTATAGAAACGATCCGATTGAATTCGGCTGGAACGAGCATCCTGATTGGTGCAAGGTTAAACCGCTTAGTTAAATGTCAACATGAACTGTTTGTTTCCTAGAGAAACAAAGTTCAACAAAAAGTGGCCTATTTCTGACTTGCCTTTTTTATTAGCCACCTTTTCAAGGACGAGAATCTACAGAGTAATTCTCCTAGTAGTTTATTTTTAATTTGCCTTTTCTTTTTAAAAAATAGAAAATTAACAAACTTTAAAAAAGAGAAAATTGTGATATTATTATTCAAGGGAATGTAGCTCAGTGGGAGAGCACATGACTGAAGATCATGGTGTCGAGGGTTCGATTCCCTCCATTCCCATATTCTAGAATCGAAGCCCTTGGGGTTTAGTACCGAGGTTCGACGAGGTGCTACGCTTCAAATATTGTCTTATTCAAAATTTAATTCGATTCCATCCATTCCCATATTTTAAAAAGAGATAAATCCAATAATTAATATGAAAAATAAGGAAGGAAGTTTTAGAGTAATAATGATTGTAATGTTTGTTACAATGTTAATAGCAATTAATTGGGATAAATGGG
>JAYENS010000038.1:0-5806 GCA_034722215.1 Nanobdellota archaeon | reverse complement strand
TCCATTCCCATATTTTAAAAAGAGATAAATCCAATAATTAATATGAAAAATAAGGAAGGAAGTTTTAGAGTAATAATGATTGTAATGTTTGTTACAATGTTAATAGCAATTAATTGGGATAAATGGGAAGGTGTGAAAAATGCTGTTCATTCTGTTTTAGATCCAACTTTGGGTGCTTTATTAACTTGGGATTTAGGAATTGGAATGTTGCTTATTATGCTTGTGCTTTCTTTTGTTATGACTTTAATTCAAAAATATACTACTAATCAAACAGAATTAAAAAGTATTAGAAAACAGCAAAAAGATATTCAAAAAGAAATGAAAAAATTGCAAAAGGAGAATCCTAAAAAAGCAATGGCTTTGCAAAAAGAATCAATGCCTTTAATGGGAAAGCAAATGAAGCTTGGTATGAGGTCAATTGTGTATACAGGTATTCCTATTGTATTACTTTATAGATGGTTTTATGATTTCTTTTTAGCCCTAGGAACAAAACAAATTTGGGGAATAAATTGGATTTTATTTTACTTAATTGCTATAATGGTATTTTCTTCAATTATTAAGAAAAAGATGGATATTGTTTAGAATGGTTGTTAAGATAACTTATTTTGTTCATGGGACTACTATAGACAATGAAAAACATATTTCTTCTGGTTGGAAAGATATTGAACTTTCTGAATTAGGAATAAAACAATCAAAAGAATTAGCAGATCAAACTAAAGAGAAAAATTTTAAAGTAGTATTTTGTTCTGATTTGAAAAGAGCTATTGATTCTGCAAATTTGACTTGGGAAGTAAAAATTAAGATAATTCAAGATAAAAGATTAAGAGAATGTAATTATGGGGATTTTAATGGAAAGGATTCTGAAATTGTTGAACCAATTCAAGAAAAAAGTATAACTGAGCCTTTTCCAAATGGAGAGAGTTATGAAGATGTTAAAAAAAGAATAAAGGAATTTTTAGATTTCTTAAAAGAGAATTATGAGGGAAAAGAAGTTGCTATTGTAGGGCATAAAGCACCTCAATTAGCTTTAGATGTTTTATTGAAGAATAAAACTTGGGAACAAGCTTTTGCAGATGATTGGAGAAAGAAAAAAGCTTGGCAACCTGGTTGGGAATATATTTTAAAATGACAATTGAGAGAAGATTAGATAAAATTGAGAAAAGAAATAAACGAATTGAATTAGATAAAAGTTGGGAGATTAGTTATATACGTAAAATTCTTATTTCTGTGTTTACTTATTTTATAATTGTTTTATTTTTTGTATTTGCAGAATTACCTAGACCCTTTGTGAATTCAATAGTTCCATCTGTTGCATTTATTATTTCTACTTTATCTTTACCTTTATTTAAAAGAGCTTGGATAAAAAGAACCCTAAAATTTAAAAACTAACTTTTTCTAAAACTAATATGAATCAACAAGAATTAGAACAGAAATTTAAAATATTTGAACAACAAATAATGCAAATTCAACAACAGCTTGAGGCTATTGAAAAAGCTATTTTGGATGTTTCAAGTATTAACACAGGGTTAGAAGATTTGAAAGGAAAGACAGATAAGGAAATTATGGCTCCTATTGGAAGAGGAATTTATGCAAAGGCTAAATTAATTTCAGAAAACCTATTAGTTGATGTTGGGGAAGGAAATTTTGTTACAAAGAATATTGATGAAACAAAAATTATGATTAAAGAACAAATGGAGAAGCTTCAAGAAATGAGGAAGATGCTTGAAAGTGAAATGGATAGAATTAATAAAGAATTAACAGATACAATGAGATCTTTTGAAGAGAAGAATCCAAATGGTATTGCTCCACAAGGTGAAAATCATTGAAATAGTTATGAAGAAAAAGAAGAATGTTATTGTGAGCAAGATTATTAGTTCTTAAAAATTACTTACTTTTTAGAAAGGATTAAATAATTATTAACTCTTAGTATTTTATGGATTATCGTTGTTCAAATTGTGGATTAGAAATTAAAAAAAAGGTTTATGATTACTCCAAAAAAAATTATGGGAAATTTTTATGTAGGTCTTGTCAAGAAGGTGAAAAAGAAATAAATAATACTCTTACAAAAAAAGGTATTTCAAATAAAAAAAGTAGATTTACTGAAGGAATGATTAAAGGGAGAATTGCTGAAACTTTAATTGAAGAATTGTTCTTAAGTTTAGATTATAATGTTTTTAGATATGGGATGGAAAATACTGTCCCAGGAATTATGAAATTATTAAAAGGTGTTAGAGGAGATGTTGCAACAAATATCAGAAGAATGCCTGATTTTGTAATCCAAAAAGATAAAGATGTTTTCTTTGTAGAGGTAAAATTTAGGACTAGCGAAGAATTTTCATTAAAAGATTTGCCAAAAAACTACCCTTTTGAAAATGCTTATTTTATTGTAGTCTCAAAAAAACACATAAAATGTATTTCTTATCTAGAATTAAAAGAAGGTAAAGAAATAACCCGAAAAAGTAAAAATTATCTTGGAAATAGAAAAGAATTTGATTTAGATAAACAAGTCATAATTGATTTTTGTAATTTTGCAATCAAATTTTTTGAAAGTGTTTGAGTGATAAAGGTTAATTTTTCTTAACAACTCTCAAAAACTTATGATATCTTAAACAACCAAATTCAGTAACAATCTTTTTAATGTATTTTTTTGGAACAAATTCAAAAGCAGGATTTTGGATTTTTATCTTTGACTTCTTGGGTATCTTTTTCCAAACTTCATCGAAATCTCTTTTTTCTAATTCTAAATTCTTAGGAGAATATTTCCAAGAATCTGCAATAATGTAAATAGAAACTTTTTGGTTTTTTGCAACTTGTGCAATGACTTCACTTCCTACCTTATTTACAATTCCTTTTTTTAGTAAAGCATCTGCACCTAAGAAAATTTTTGAAACTTTTTTTGTTCCTTGTTCTCCTGAAAGTGCAATCCCTAAAGCAGAATCAACAAACATTGTTACTTTAATCCCAGCTGCCCTTAATTCTTTAGCTGTTTTACGACCTTGATATAATGGCCTTGTTTCTGTATTATAAATTTCAAACTTCTTTCCTTTTTTCTTTGCGTAAATTAAAGCCTTCCCAACATTTGTCGAATGACAATGTGTAAAAATTATATCTCCATCTTTTATTAATTCAAAAACAAATTTATTAATTTCTTCTTGTGCTTCAAAAAAATGATCTAAAATTTTATTATAGTCTTCACCTTTTTCTAAACGATCTAAAACATTTGTTAACATTGGTTCTGTTGGCCTCAAGTTTTTCAAATTTCTTATTGAGGCTTTTGTTGGTTTCAATAAATAAGCATACAATGCCCAACCAGCAATATTTCTAGCTCCCTGAATTTTAATATCTTTAATGTCTTTCGCAACTTCAGCAAAAGTTGGTTTCCTCTTTTTTGTCATGTCTTTTGGAATGCAAGAACCTTTAAAAAATCTGTCAGTCTAATTCTAATATGTTAGAATCTTTGATTAATCCAAAAAGAGCTGAAAAGGGTCCGTGGAAAATGCTCCCTATTGGAATTCTTTATGGTTCTTTATCTTTATTACTTGTAAAATTGTTTTTTTCAGGAGATCCTGTTTTAAGTAAATTCTCTGGTTTAATGGTTGTAACTTTTTGTGTTATGTTTTCTTTGCCTTTTATGATTTTTATAATTCGTCAAGAAGAAAAAATAGATGAACAGATTGAAGGATTCAGAGGAGTCTGGACAAACCATAAAGATGCTATTTATGCTTTGATATTTTTATTTGTAGGTTTTGTTATTGCTTTTTCTTTTTGGTTTGCTGTTTTAGGAGATTTGAATTTATTGAATGCCCAAATTGAAACTTATTGTATGATTAATAGCCCAGGGGATCTGGAAGGTTGCGTTATGCATTATACAGAAGGTCAGATTGAATCACCAACAGGACAATTTTCAAAAACAGGAAGATTATTTGCAATTATTGAAAATAATATTTATGTCCTCATATTTACACTCATATTTTCTCTTATTTTTGGGGCAGGAGCTATTTTTATTTTGGCTTGGAATGCTTCAGTAATTGCTGGAGCGATTGGTATTTTTGCAAATTATAAAGCAGTAAATATTCCTATTGGATTTATGAGATATATGATTCATGGAATTCCAGAAATAGGGGCTTATTTCATAACTGCTTTAGCAGGAGGAATTTTAGGAGCAGGAATGGTAAGAAATGGAATTCACAGTAAAAAATTCTACCATGTTCTAGAAAACGTTGCAATTCTAATCTTCTTTGCTCTAGTTGTTTTATTGGTTGCAGGCCTAATGGAAGTTTATCTAACTCCTATGTTTTTTTAATTAAATTTATATAATTCAATTTTAATTAAGTTCTATGGATAATCTAACATTTTTAGGATTTCTTTTTGGACCTCTCCTAATGTTATCTTTTTTGATAACAATCTTTGTAGTTCCTATTTGGATTAGGAGAGCTAAAGCTGAAAATATGGTTGGAAGAGATATTCATAAAAAGGGAAAACCAAAAGTTGCTGAAGGAGGAGGAATTGTTGTCTTAATTGGATTTGTTGTTTCAATAATGGCTTATATTGGAATAAGAACTTTTATTTTTCAAGACCAAACACATTTAATAGAAATTTTTGGACTTTTAGGAGTTTTACTTTTAGCTTCAATTGTAGGAATTTTTGATGATCTTTTAGGCTGGAAAAGAGGATTAAGTCAAAGAGCAAGATTAGTTTTAATTTTCTTCTCAGCAGTTCCATTAATGGTCTTAGGAGCAGGAGATTTTAGTATTTTAGGTTATCAAATTGGAATATTATATCCTTTAATTCTTATTCCTCTTGGAATTATTGGTGCAACAACAACCTTTAATTTTTTAGCAGGTTATAATGGTTTAGAAACAAGTCAAGGAATTATTTTACTATCTGGTTTAACAATTGTAACATTCATTACAGGAAACTGGTGGTTGAGTTTAATTTCAGCTTGTATGATTGCAGCTTTAATTGCATTCTACTTTTTTAATAAATATCCTGCAAAAGTTTTCCCAGGAGATATTTTAACATATTCTGTTGGAGCTTTAATTGCTTGTATTGCAATTTTAGGAAATATTGAATTAATTGCATTATTTTTCTTTATTCCTTATCTTTTAGAAATATTATTAAAACTAAGAGGAAAATTGAAAAAACAAAGTTTTGGAAAATTAGAAAAAGACGGAAGCTTAAGTATTAAAGAAGGAATTTATGGATTAGAACATTTAGCAATTTGGTTTTTGAAAAAGATAAAAGGAAAAGCTTACGAGTGGGAAGTTCCTATTGTCATTAATGTGTTTCAAATTTTGGTTATTGTTCTTGGTTTGATTTGGTTTTTTTAGGAAGATTTATAAAAGAAGTTACATATATATAATATATGTTACAAAAAAGTACTAGAGAAAAAGTTTTAGAAATTTTCTTTCTTGAACCCTCTAAAAAACATTATTTAAAAGAGATTTCTAAAAAGATTAAAATTGCTCATACATCTGTTAAAAAAGTCTTGAATGAATTATTAGAAGAAAAAATAATCATTGAAAAAATAGAAAGAAAAGGAAAAAGAAACTTTCCTTTGTTTTATTCTAATTTAGAGATAGATAATTTTAAGAATTTAAAAAAATTTAATAATTTTAAAGAGATTTATGATTCTAAATTAATTGAATATTTAGAAGAAAAATTCATGCCTAAATCAATTGTTCTTTTTGGTTCTTATTTTCGGGGAGAGGATATAGAAGAATCGGATATTGATTTGTTTATTGAAGTGGAGGAATTGGAAGTTTACTTGAAAAAATTTGAGAAGAAATTGGGAAGAAAAATTAAT
>JAYENS010000037.1:0-10116 GCA_034722215.1 Nanobdellota archaeon | reverse complement strand
TTTCTTGTCAAGTTTGTAGTTAAAATTCGAACACCACAATTAATATCATAACCTACTCCCCCAGGGGAGATAATTCCTTTTTCTAAATCAAAAGCAGCAACCCCTCCAATAGGAAACCCAAAGCCTTGATGTGCATCTGGCATTGCCATCGCATTCCCAACTAAACCAGGAAGTTTTGAAATATTTTCTAATTGTTTCAAAGTTTTATCTTGTTTAATAGCTTGCATGAGTTTTTCAGATGCAAAAATTCTTCCTTTAGAAATTTCATAAATATTTTTTGAAAGTTTTTTTATTTCCATAACTATATAACAAAAATTAGGTTTTTATTGTTTTTGCCCCAGAATTCAGTGTTTTGAGGCCTTGAAAAGGTTCTCGCTTCGTAGAAGTTCTTGTACCCTTTAGGGTGTATTTAGTATACACCTCAATGCGCCCAGAATTCAAATTTTGGATAGTATGCCGAGCGGATCGTTTTATGTTTTTTCTTCATGTCGTTTCAGTTGGGATCCAATAATTTTATAGTAGCAGAATTAATATTTTAAAAATTCCTGAGTGTGAGTTTTGGAGTTTTTTATAAAAACGATTGTACAGTTCTTCAAGGATTGAATGCCGAACAATTTAGTGGGTAGTAGGCAATCTAAAAAATTAATAAGCTCTTAGAGAAGTTAGAGCAAAGGAAAACATTAGATATTGTACCTTCCTTAAGTATTCTTTAGTATTATTTAGCGATGAAAGAACTTATAATCTCTTTTTACCATATAATCTAATAAGGAGGTATTAAAATGAAGAAACACATTAAAAAAGTTAATTGGACTTTAACTTTAATTATGTCCATTATCTTTGGAACTTTAGGAGTAGATAGATTCATAATGGGGCATACTGGACTTGGAATCCTAAAACTTGTAGTAACAATAATTACACTTGGAATTGGGGGTTTTGTATGGTGGGTAATTGATATTGTATTAATTGCAACAAAACACAAATATAAAGGTGTACAATGGGTTTTTGATTAAACTCAATTTTTTATTTTTTTTTATTTTGTATTTTTAATAGCAAGCCAATTTAACAATTCTAGGAGAATAAACAGTGGAATTTCCAACAATTAAAATTTCTTTAACATAAATAGATTTGTTAATACCTTCTTCAGTATCACAAGAAAAATTTGTAGGGCAAATAGCCATATTACAATTAATTCCTAAAGGTGTTGAATATTCAAGTTCATTAATCAATAGATTTGAAAAACTAGGATTACTTGAATTTATAGGAATTTCTGAACTTAAAATATTATTTCTAAGAGTTTTATTAATTTGTATTCTCTGAAAAATTTTATTTTCAAGATTATAAAAAGTTTCTTCTTTATTAATATTCAAATATTTAGTATTTACTGCTAAAAGTACAATAGTAATTAATAGAAGTATTGCTAAAAAAGCTTCTACAATTTTTATCCAACCACGCTTATTTTTTTTTATTACCATATTCTTAAAATAATATCTCCTATTTTTTTCTTTGCTTTCAAATCAAGGTATTCAATATTTAAAGTTTTTGCAAAAATATCTTCTTTAATATCTCCTTTTCTTTCTCCAATTATTGTTCCATTTTTATAATCAAATAAAATTTCAAATTCATAATTAACTCCTAGTTTTTCTTGAAATGAAGAATAATTATAAACAGATTGATAAATAATTTCCAAGATTTTTTTCTCAACAATTTTAGTTTCATTTAAAATACTATCATAATTAGTGGCAGTACACCCTGAAAGAGAAGCATTAGTATCTTCAAAAATATCTTCTGAAAAATAACCTTTAATAAAATTATTACCACTCTCAATTAATAATTTAGTAGATTCTATTGCAGAATTTAATTCAGTTTCTGAAGAATTTAATACAATAAAAGATTCATTCTCAAAATTATTAGAAGGTTTATCAATAGAGATACATCCTCCTGCACTTGAAGAATCATAAAGTCTAATTGAGAAAACATTTTTAGAAATTTCTTCTTTAATTAAATTTTCCAATTCATTCAAAGAATTACCTCTTTCACCATCTTTAACAATAATAGGACCCAAGATAGCATATGTAAAAACTAAAAATGTAATAAAAATTGTAAAAGATAAAACAATTCCTACATGTGATCCTTTAGTATTTTTTCTTTGGAAAAATAGTTTATTCAAATTATTCATTTTAAATGCTAAAAATTATATTGGCTAATGTTGAAATTATAAATGATAAGAACATTAATCCAAACGAATGTTTCACTCCCGATTTAATATTTCCTTCTGCAAGTTTACCAATAATTAGTCCGGTAAAAAATCCTTGAACTAAAATTAAATAAAGAAATGAATTTGAAATTTGTTGTTGGTCTACTGCAATTTTTGAAGAACTTAAACTTCCAATACCCAAACTTCCTCCTAAATCTCCCATACCAGAAACCATTGGAATAATTTGAAATTGAAGAACAAGAATAATTACAATAAATACTAAGAAAATAATATATCCTTGAGATACTAATGAAGAAATTGCAGCTTTTCTTTCTTTTTTTAATTTATCTGAAAGACTAACTGCTTCTGCAACAGATTCAAGAATTTCTCCAATATCTCCTCCTGCTCTTTCAGCTTGACCAATTAAAGTTAAAGATCTTGTAATTGATTTATTATTTACATCTTTTGAGAAAATATTAAGAGCTTTATTTAAAGGTATACCTAAAGAGATTTGGTTTGCTAATTTTTTTATGTGTGGGCTTAAAGATCTAAAATTTTTATTTTTCATATTAATAATACTTTTACTAATAGGCGTTCCTGTTTTTACACTTTCAACAAGATTTCTAGAGAATTCTAAAAACATTTCTTCTTTTTCAGTTTGAATTTTATTTTCAGTAATCAATTTTATTAAGATAGGCATTACTGCAATAATCACTCCTAATCCTGCAAATAAAGGAAGATAAGTTTGGTTAGCAAAGAGATAAGCTAATCCAATTACCACCAATCCAATTACTGTTCCAATAAAATCTCTATTTTTAAATTCCATTTAATGTTGTCTTTTTAATTGTAAAAATACAATAAAAAATATATTTAATATAACTACTCCTAATGTAATTAAGAGTCCAATCATTGTAACGCTCATTGAAATTCCTAATCCGCTAAGTTTCATAATCATCATTAAAAGCATTAAAATCATTGGGGCTGCAATCAATAAACTAATATACATATCCATTGAAGTTTCAGCCGATTTAGAATCTTTTTGTTGTTGAATCCTATAATTAAACAAAAGTGTTTGAGAACGTTCTTCAAAGAATTTTGGAAGGTCTCCCCCTGAATTTAAGGTTGTGGCAAGACCATTTAAAAGTTCTGTAAGTTTTTTACTAGAACTATTTTTAGCAGTATTTTTTAAAGCACTAACAATATCATACCCATAAATATTAATTTCATTAATCATTTTTGTAAATTCTTTTTCAAGAGAAGGGTATTCTTTTGTAGAATTTATAATTTCAAAGATATTAATAGGATTAATCATTGACCCTGCAATAGAAGCCATGTGAATTGTTGCAAAAGGAAGTTCATTATCAATATTTTGCCCGGCAGATGATTTTTCAAGAGAAGGATAAATATACATCATTAAAAAGGTAACAATTGGCACTACAAATAAAATCCAAAATACTTTGAAAAATCTAATATTAATTGTTTCAGTAGCTCTAGTTATAATTGGAAGTGTAGCACCAAAATTAAAGAATAAAAAAAATAAAAATAAGAATCCTGCAATTAAAATAGAGATTGAAGTTGTTAGAAAAATAGTTGAAAGATAACCTATTGGAGTAAATTTCAAATTAGCTTTTACTAATTGGTCTTGCATTTTTTTAAAACTATTATTTCCTATAACTTTTCTAGAAGTTGTAGAAAAAAGTTTACTTGCAATTTTTAAATATTCAGAATCTTTAGAAGTTTCTTTTTTATTCAATTTTTCTTTTTCTTTTTGTTGAATTCTTTTTATTGTTTCTTTTTCTAATTTTTTTGGAATAACTTCTTTATAAGAATAAGTTCTTCCACTTTCACTACGTATCCATTCAATTTTTTCATCTTTAACACGTATCTTACCTCCTCCTTTACTTACAATAACGCTTTCATCTTCTGGTTTTTCTTCAGAATTATCTTTATTTTTCATAGACACCTCTCTTAGAATAAATAGTAAATTTGTATTATTAAATGTTAGGATTAAGCAATGTTAAATCTTTTCAAAACTTGTTCGGGTTTTTTATAATACTCATTTATAATATCTTGAACTTTATGAAATTCAAAGACTTTTTCTTGATATAATTTATATAATAATTCAGCTCTTCTTCTAAATTCAGTAAAAATTTGTTCTTCAGTTAACCCATACCTTTGTTTTATTTTTTCAAACATTCTACTATCTTTTTTAAAATAAAAACGATCTTCTCCTGCATTCCATGAAAAAGGAGTGTTTGTTAGAGTAGTTCCATCTGGATCAACATTTACTACTTCTACAATTTCTCTTAATTTTCTTGTTTCATGATTTTTTACAATCGCATGAGTCATAATACAAATACTATCAAGAACATTCAATAATGTTGGAGGTAATTCTATTGGAGGAGTCTCTAATCTTTTAACAACAGTTTCAATTGAGTCTGCGTGTATAGTGGCTATTGAAGAGTGTCCTGAAGCCATTCCTTGAAATAATACTGAAGCTTCTTTACCACGAACTTCCCCTACAATCACATAATCTGGAGCTTGTCTAAATGAAGCTCTCAATAATTGGAATAAATCAATTTCTCCAATACCTCCAACACCTGTTGCAGAACGAGCTACACTTGGAAGCCAATTTTCTCTTGGTAAATTTAATTCACGAGTATCTTCAATTGTTACAACACGAGCTTCTGGAGGTATAAAAAAGGCAATGGCATTCAACAAAGTAGTTTTTCCTGAAGCCGTTCCCCCCACAACCAATAAGTTCATTTTATATTGAATAAGCATCCAGAGATATGCAAGCATTTCAGGACTCATAGTATTGAATCCAATTAATTGAGGAGGTGTCCATGGCGTCTTAGTAAATTTACGTATTGTAAAAGTAGGACCTTTAGAAGTAATGTCCTTGGTATACGTCGCATTAACTCTTGAACCGTCTGGAAGAGAACCATCTAAAATAGGTTTTGCATAAGAAATATATTTTCCACAACGTTGTGCAAGTTTTTCAACAAAACTTTCCAATTTACTATTATTTTTAAAAATTAAATTTGTCTTTAAATTTCTGAAAACACGATGAATGATATATACTGGAGTATTTGCCCCATTACATTCTATATCTTCCACAAAGTAATCTCTCAATAAAACTTCTGTTTCATTAAAACCAATAAAATCTCTACAAAGATAATAATATAATTTTTTATAAGTTTCATATGAGATATTTAATCCAAGTTCAATTGTTAAAAGTTTTAATCTTCTATCAATATATTGAAATAAAGTTTCTTTACCTTCTCCAATAATTTCTTCAAAATTAATCATACTTCGAAGAGAATTAACTAATTGTTCTTTGTATTGTTGTTCTTTTTTTGTTAGAACAGGTTCTTCAATTTCATAAACAATTTCATATTGTTTTGAATCCCAATAAATATGAACATAGGTAAAAGGAGAAATCAAACAATAACGCACATCAACTTTTGTTTTATCTTGCATTTTTTTAATAGGAGGAATTTTTGGTGCAAAATCTATAATTACTTGAGGATAATCAAGGACTCCCATACTTTTTTTCTTTCTTTTTTTAAGATTTGTTTCTACCACTATTGTAATTCAAAATCAATATTCTGACTTGAACCTCCTTTATTAGATATAAAAATTACATAAGGAGTAGGAGATTCTGTCAAGATTTTATTTTTTTCTTCTCCACTATAAGTTAAATTTATAGTAATATAATTTTTTTCAACAGAAATATTATAAAAATCTCCTTTTTGTTGAGTTAAAATATTTAATTTTCCTTCGACATAAACCTGATCTAATTCACTATATTGATATTTTCCTTCCATTCTAAAAATTAGAGAATCATTAAGAGAATCAATTTCAATTTCTCCTTTTTTAATATTAAGTTCAACTCTTCTTTTAGTTCCGGTTCCTCCTACTTTAACAATTTCCATTATTTGACTTAATTCATTAACAATTGAAATAGATTGATCAATAATTGTCTTATCTTGAATTCTTTGAATTTCAGGACGTGCAAAAGCTAAAACCAAACCAATTATGACCAAAGCCACAAGAGTATAAGTAATTGTTTCAATCCAAACTTGTCCTCTCTTTTTTTTCATAATCGCACCTCTATTTAATAAATTTTTTTTAATTTAAATAGTTAATGAATTTTTAGTTTTGCTGTTATATTCTTTCAATGTAAGTATCTTCTTGTATTCTCAACTACAAATGTTTCAACGAAAACATTAAGTCTTGCACAATTCTTAAGTATTCTTTTATTTAACAGAAATAAATATTATTTATATTTGAAGTAATTTCACATTGATTTCCTCCAATAATTGGAGCAATAGAAATCTCACTCGGTTTAGAAATAACATTTTCTAAAACATAAGTATTTCCACTTTCTTTTCTTGGAAGACTAATATTATAAGAAGCCCTATTAGAAAGAGTTGTTACATTTGCAACTATTGAAGACTCATTATAAATTTTTCTTATTTTTGAAGAAGTCATCTCTTCATTCACTATAGAGATTAAAATAGAATCTACATCAATATCTTTAATATTTATTGAAAAATGAAATTCATCAGAAGTAGCATTATAACAAGTCCAATCATTATTCAAAGAAACTTTATCTGTAACTCCATAACAAGATTCAGTTCCTTCTAATTTTTTTAAAACAAAAGTATTTATTGTACTCCAGACAATCCCAATTACTACAATTGTTAATAAAACTAAAACCATCACAGAGACAATTTGAGATAATCCTTTATTCTTTCTTTTGGAAAATAATTTATTCATTTTATTATTTTTTGATATCATCTTATAAATCTATTTTATAGCCATGCCTTTCTTCACAAGTATAAGCTTTATCTCCACTTTCTGTTGAACCAAGAAGAACAGGAATTAATAAAACTTCTGTACCACTCCCACTAAAAGTTCCAGCATAAACTCCTCCTTGATTTAATCCTAAATCAGGCCATCCAGTTTCAAGAATCTCTGTTGAATAAGATCCAGCCCCAGAAATTTTTGCTTTCATTTTATAAATAGGAACATTTCCTACATTTGAAATATATAAATTACTTTCTGAAGAAGTTGCTTCAAATCTAACCTCTTCACAAATTAGTTTTACATTTGTTCCTTCAAATTTAGTAATAGCTTCTTCAGAGATTCCTTTAAACCATAAGAATACAATTAAACCAATTACAATAACAATACCTATTAACAAAACAGTTGCTATAACAGGGGATAATCCTCTTTTCTTCATATTCTTATAAGTTTTTTTCATTTTTTAAATTTAGCTACAAGTTAGTTCTTCTCTAATTTTTGCTTCTCCACAACTTACTAATCTTCCTTTATTATTAATATTCTGATTTCTATTCGGAACCAATTCAATTAATTTTAAATTTAATCCTGTTATATTAAAAGAATGAGTAATCCTACTTTGAGGGGTTAGATAATTTTTTTGTCCTGAAATCAACATATTATTAGAAATATTATAAGAAATAGGATTATAAGAATTATTCAAATAGCGTGGTGCTAACATGATAGTGGCTATTTCAATTTCAGTATCATTTGAACCATAGATAAAATAACCTCCAAAATTAAATTTTCCATTATTTTTCAAAGTAATATTTAGTGTGTCCGAATCACAAGAATAATCTGTAATAAAAGCAGATACTCCATCAGGACATTTTAAACCTTCTCGAGGAACATAAGTTTTCAAATAATTATAAGCGATAACACTCATTAAAATTCCAAATGTAATTAACAAAACATAACCAATCACTGGGCTAACAGCTTTTTTATTTTTAACCATGAATAATATAAACCTCTTCATTATAAGTATATTTTATAAGATAATAAATGTTTTGGCCATTATACAAATAATAGTTTCTACTATCTCCATCAATTCTAATTTCAATATTTGAATTTGAAGAACCTAAATTTTCTATGAAACTTCCAGGGTTAGTTATATTCACAAAAGAAGCTCCAATTTTATATTCCAAAAAAGTTTCTGTTTGAATATTCCCTAAAATTGTAATGTTGGTTTCATTTCCAAAGATAAAAATAACATCTTTATCAGAACCAATTTTATTCTGGAATTCTCTTGAAAAATTAACTATTAAATTATAAGTTTCAGAAGGAGATTTTTGCTGAGAAGAAATATAATCTAAAAGATTTTCTTTTTCTAAATTAATTTCTTCTTCAGTTACCGAAAGCGGAAAACTTTTTTCTTTTTTTAAATAATTTGTAGCAGTTAGAAATCCAAGAAGAACTGTAACTATTAAAATAATTGCAATAAGATAAAATTGCCCTCTTTTTTCCATAAACTAAATTAGAAAAAAGAGTTTTTATTATTTGGTATTTTTATTTCACTTAACGTTAGGGATATACGAAGTTTTTCTGTAGCGTAGCGGAAGAAAAATTTGGGTGAAGCCCGAGCTGAGGCATTTTCTTTTTAATCGCTGTTAATTGCCCCGAGCCGAAGGCGAGAGCGCAGCGTGGTCAAGGAGCGAAGCGACGAAGAAGTTCTAAAACCTGCCGTAAATCCAGTTGTCGCCGTAGTTTTTTCTTGACTATAATATTTTGCGAAGCACTATTTGTCCGTAGGACTGGGGTGGCTGTTTCATATATTAAAAATATCAGAAAATAAAAAATTAACTTTATTAATAGAGTAAGGTAATCCCTTTTTATCATTACAATCATTTAAAATGGCAAGAATTCTTGGATGATAGAATTTGAATATTTTGTTTTCTTTAGAATAGGATTTAAATAATTCAGAAATTTTATCGTTTTCGATTTCTTCAATTTTTACTTTTCTTGATTTTAAAAAATCATCCCAAGAATTCCGAATTTTATCCATCATTAAGTTTATTATAATGCATTTATCTTGTATTCTATTAATATGGAATTTTAAACTTGATGTTGATTTCCAATTAATTTTAAAGTCCAAACTTCTTACATATAATGATTCGTTTGGAAGAGGGATTGGATAAAAGGGGATTGCAGTTTCCTTATATGATTTAATCATCTCTTCTATTTCCCTAATCTTAAATTTGAGACTTTTCAAAAGAAGTTGTTGATTTTTATGATGTTTATATAAATCCAAAAACCATGTTAATAAAAAAATAATAATCGCTACTATAACTGAAATAAGGGTCAATAAAGCACTATTATCATTAAGAAATTGAAGGGGGTAATAAGTCATTTTATTTTATGAGTTCAATATACAAAACAACAATTTCAGCATAATTAACAGCATCTGTTCCCATTGCTTCTTCTGGAATGCTATTGTTAGCTCCTTCCATAAGTTCAAGCAAGGTAATGTCTAATCCATATTTTTCTTTTGCAACTTTTTCTAAAGCAGCCACAGACATATCTGCAATTTCCTGTTTAGTGTTTTTTGTTTTTTTCTCTAAAGTATCCAGAAGATATCTAAAACGATTTATGGTTATATCATCTTTCTCAATATATTTTCCTGCATTTATTGTTGCTAATTTATCTTCTATGCTTTCTTCTGTGGAATCTTGAGCATTTGAAGGTTCATCAACAGGCGGTCGGGTTGTTTCTTCATTATTTTGCTGTGTTGTAGTAGTTGGTTGTGAATTAGTATTTGTATCTGGAGAGCTGAATAAACTTCCGATGAAACCAATTACAACAAGAAGTATTATTACAGACCAAACAGGATGCTTTTTTGCGAAAGATTTTATCTTTTCCATTCTATATAAATGAAATAGGAGAACTCATTTATAAAATTATCTGAAACAGCCCCCCTTGTCAAGAAAAAATTTGGGAGAGCGAAGCGAACCGTTAAACGATTGTTATAAGAAAGTGCGAAGCATTTCTTTTTTCTCCTCGTTTGTCCGTTTAACGAAGGCGACAACTTTTAGGATTTAGGGTTACTTTCTCGACGAGAAAGGCAGGTTTTAGAATTG
>JAYENS010000036.1:3851-10121 GCA_034722215.1 Nanobdellota archaeon | reverse complement strand
AAAAGATATTTTTGAAAAGACAGATAAAATTATGCATCTTTGGACAAACTGTGGAGCAGAACATACTGAAAATCCTCAAGTCTCCCATATACTTAATTATTTAGGTTTAACTGCTTGTTATCTAAAAAGTGAGGAAGAAGCAAAATATTTCAAAGAAAATTGGGATAAAACTAAAAATTCTATTAAAAGTGGTTCAGATAAACAGGATTGGTTAAATCAATCACATATGATTAATTCTCATTTAGAACAAGCTCTAAAAGAAGAAAATGTCCATAATCCAAAGGATAATAGGAATCTAGGAATTAAGAAATTTTATGAAAATAAGTTTTCTTCTTTATATTCTCAAGCAAAAAAAGCTTATGATAATTTTCAAAAAAGTCAAAATACAATGGTTACAGCTACACAAAAACATCATGAAGAGGTATTCAGTAGTCAAGAATCATGGGAAGAAGCTGTGAGAAGAGGAGACCCTATGGCTTGGGTTGATTAAATTTTTAAACCTAATTTCTTTTATTTTAATATGATAGATGATCATTGTCATTTAGATTTCTTTAATGAAAAAGAACTTGAAAAAATTATGAAGAATTCCAAGAATATGCTTATTGTAAGTAATTCTGTAAATTTGGATTCTTGTAAGAAAAATATTGAAATTTCTAAAAAGTATAAAAATGTGAAATGTGCTTTTGGAATGTATCCTGAAAAATTAACTTTAAAGAAATTTAATGAATTTTCTAAGTTTGTTTTTAATCACCGAAGAAGATTATTTGCAATGGGGGAAATTGGAATGGATTTTTTACATAAAGAGAATCCTGAATTGCAAGAAAAGATTTTTAGAAAACAACTTGATATGGCGAGAAAATATAAAGTTCCTGCAATAATTCATACTAGGAAAGCAGAGAAAGAAATTTTAAAAATCTTGGAAGAATATAAAGATTTAAAATTAATTTTACATTGTTTTTCTGGAAATTTTAAATTAATTAAAAAAGCAGTTGAATTAGGGTGCTATTTCTCTATTCCTACTTCAATTATGCGTACAGAGCATTTTCAGAAAATGGTTTTAGAAATTCCTAAGAAAAAAATTTTAACTGAAACAGATTCTCCTTATCTTTCTCCTTTTATTGGAGAGAAAAATACTCCTATCAATATAAAAGAAAGTTTAAAAAAGATTGCTGAAATTTGGAAAGTTAATTTTGAAGAAGTTGAAAAGCAAGTAGAAGAAAATTTTAATTTATGTTTTGATAAATAATTATCTTTTACTTTTTCTATTTGATCTTCCTTTTGCTCTTCTTTTAATTTTTTTAGTTCCAGGTCTTTTTCCTGCACGACCTCTTTTAACTTTTGTTCCTTTTGCTGGCCTGTGAGAACTACTTGTTTTATGCCTTTTCTTAGAATATATTTTGAGGTCTTGCTTCGTAGAAGTTCTTGCACCTTTAGAATATGCCTTTTTAGTATACTCCTCACTGCTCCAAGAATCTTTAGGAACAGTTCTTTTTTTAAATCTATTACTTAATTCAGGACTATTTACAGATTCCCATTGAATACCTTTTTTTCTTCGTTGCTTTCTTGAAGTATGTGTTTTTTTATGAGAACGTTTTTTTAAAATGGGTAAAAATTCTTTATTTATTCTTTCAAAAATAGGCAAATCCATTTCTTGAAGATTTACATTAGGAAGTTCTAAAATTTTTTCAAATAAATCATAATCTTTTGGAGTTAAAATTGTGATAGCTTTTCCTTCTTTCCCAGCTCTTGCTGTTCTACCAATTCTATGAATATAATCTTCTGATTTTCTTGGCAAATCATAATTGTAAATATGAGTGATTCCTTTAATATCTAAACCCCTTGCAGCAACATCAGTACAAACTAAAATTCCTCCTTCTTGATGGAATTTTTTTAAAGTTCTTGTTCTTTGTCTTTGTTCTAAACCTCCATGAATTATTTTTGCATCAATACCCAATTTTTGTAAACTTTTTGCAATAAATTCTGTATTAATCCTGGTTGAACAAAACACCATTGTTTTGTTTGATTTTTCTTTTTTGATTAAATAATAAAATAAAGATAATTTTTCTTTTTGTAAAACATCATAATAAATTTGTTCTAATATTGAAGAATCAAGATGAGATTTAATACAAATTTGTTTTGCATTTTTAGTATACCAATCAATTAAATTTTTTATTTCACCTGTGTTTGTTGCTGAAAATAAAAGAGTTTGCCTTTGTTTAGGGCATTTTCTAATAATTAAATCCACATCATGGCTAAAACCCATATCAAGCATTCTATCAAATTCATCAAGTATTAAAACTTCAATATCTTTTAAATAAAAAGCTTGTCTTTGTATTAAATCTAATAATCTTCCAGGTGTAGCAACAACAATATCTGAATTTTTTATTTTTCTTATGTGTTCTTGAATAGGAGTTCCCCCATAAACAGCAAAAACTTTGAATTTTTTTGTTGCAAATTTTCTAAACTCTGAAGAAACTTGTTCTGCTAATTCCCTTGTAGGGGTCAAAACAAGAACTCTTGATTTTCCAGAAGGTTGCATGTTTTCTAAAATTCCTGAAACAAAAGCTAAAGTTTTACCACTTCCTGTAGCTGCAGAAGCAACAACATCTTTTCCTTTCAAAACATAAGGAATTGCTCTTTCTTGTATTTCTGTTGGTGAAGTTATTTTTAATTTTTTAAGCACAGCTATAAAATTATTTGATAAACCTAATTGTTTAAATGTTTTCATGAAACAAAAGAGTAAGATTGGGTTTTAAGGGTTTTGATTCAAATAAATTTATTTCAATATATTTAGAAAATAATTTTACAGGAAGAAAAACTTATATTTAGAAATTAAGGAATAATTTCAGGACCAAAATATTTTTCAAATTCAAAATCTTTTTCAGAAATAATTTGTCTTTGAATTAATTGTTTTATTTCTGGTATTTTACTTTTTATTTCTTCAATTAAGTGTTTTATTGTTTCACAAACTAAATCATGACCTTCTTTAGGCCAAAGTTGAGCATAATTTGAGTAAAGACATCTTCCCCCACAAACATCTAAATAATCACAATCTTTGCACCAGTTTTTAATAGAAATTTCTTTAGTTATTCCTTTTTCAATTGAACCACAATAGAAATTTTTAACTGAATTCATTATTGGACAAGCAGATAAATCACCTTTTGTATTGATTGTAAAATTTGCATGACCTGCGCCACATTGGAGTTTTGATTTTTGGTTATAATATAAAGTATTAAAAATTCCAAGAAAAGGATAGAGTTTCAAAACAGTTCCTTTTTTTAATTGTTCAAACCAGAAATTAATTAATTTTGTTAGAGATTTATTATATTCTTCAACAAAATTTGTAAATTCTTTTTTATTATAATCATTTTTATAAAATTCAGCATCAATCTGCCAATGAATTGAATCAAATAATTCTAAATTTAAGAGATGTTTTACTTGTTCAAATAAATCTGGTTTTGTAATTACCATTCTTGCAATAATCTCACCTTTGTAACCTTGTTCTTTTATTTTTTTTATGTTTTTCAAAAGAATTTCATATTTTCCAATTCCTCTATTTGAATCATTTCTTTCTTGTGTTCCGTCAATACTTAAAAGTATTTTTTTAATTTTTTGTAAATACTCAAAAGGAAGTTGATTTAAAAAAATTCCATTGGATTGTATGCAAAATTCACAATTTATATTATCAATTATTTGTTTTATCTTGTCAATTTTCATAAGAGGTTCACCTCCATAAAAAATTAAAGTATCTTCTGATTTCAGAAATTTTTTTAATTTTTTAATTGGGACTTCTGAATCAATCGGAATATTGTCATCATATTTCCATTTTTTTTCAAGCCCATTTTCAAATTCATTCATTGATTTTTCATAACAATATTTGCATTTAAGATTACATCGTTCTGTTAAAATGATATGATAGTGCATATTAAAATTTATATTAAAGAGTTTTTAAATTTATTTTTACCCCTTTATTCCGCAATCTCATTGACCTATTCAATTTAAAACCTAAAAAAAATTCTCGCAACCCTTGTTGTTTTAATACTCTCTCCTTTAAACCTACTTAATTTATATATTTTGAACAACTCCTATCTTGGAATGAATATTTTCTAAAATTCCTATTTGTAAATATTTCAATGACATGGAATGTAAGTAAAGAGTAAACAATTCTAGAACACAAAACCAGCGAGTTCTTTCTCTAGTAAATTTTAAATAGTTCTATAGACTAAATAGAATATGGTTCCTTGGAAAAGAAAAACAGATTATATTGATTTATCAGAAAAAATGAGAAAAAAACAACAACAAATAAATTCATTTTCTCAACCAGAGACAACTTCTGTTCCTTCAACAACAACTCAAACATCTTCAGGAGGAGGATTCTTTAATATGTTTGGAAATAACTCCCCACACACTAATACATCAGAAATTTCAACAGAATCTTCAGAAGAAAAAAGAAAAAAACTTGCAAAAAGATTAATAAATATGTCTACAAAAATAGAAGAAATGGAAAATGAAATTTACCAACTTAAACAAAAATTAGAAATTATGGAAAGAAAACAACGTGTTGGTTATTAATCTAAAACATATCCTCCCTTCTGTAAATCCCAAAGTTTAACATACTCTCCTTTCCTTTTTATTAAATCTTTATGTTTTCCTTGTTGAACAATTTTTCCTTCTTTCAAAACAATAATTCTATCTGCATTCATAATTGTAGAAAGTCTATGTGCTATAATAATTGAAGTTCTTCCTCTCAAAAGTTTTTGAAAATCTTTTTGAATTTCATGTTCTGTTTCAGAATCCAAAGCCGAAGTAGCTTCATCTAAAACAAGAATTTTTTTATTTGCTAAAATAGCACGAGCAATTGAAACTCTTTGTTTTTCCCCTCCAGATAATTTAACCCCTCTTTCTCCAACAATTGTTTGTAAACCCTTTGGAAAATTTTTAACAATTTTATCTAATTGTGCAAACTTCATTGCTTTCAAAATTTGTTTTCTAGAAGCCTTATTATTTGCAAATTTTATATTATTATAAATAGTATCATCAAAAAGAATAGCTTCTTGAGGAACAATCCCTGTCTCTTCTCTAAGAGATTCTTGTTTAATATTTTTTATATTTACTCCATCAATTAAAATAACTCCCTTCGAAACATCATAAAAACGATTTAATAATTTAATCAAAGTACTTTTCCCACAACCAGAATGTCCAACCAAAGCTATTTTTTCATTTTCTTTAATTTTTAAATTAAAATTACTAAAAAGTTTTCTTTTATCATAATTAAAAGAAATATTCTTAAATTCAATTTCTCCTTTTTCTATTTTTAAATCGTTTGCATTAGATTTATCTTTAATTTCATTTTCTATTTTTCCATATTCAAACAAATTCTGGAAATCTGCCATTGCTCTATAAAAATTTCTTATTCCAAAAACAAATCCAAATAAATTTCCTTCAATATTTCCATAAATAGTATAAATAAACACTAAAGTTCCAAGAGTTATTTGACCAGCTAAAAATTCTTTAATAGGAAAATAAATTAAAAATAAAGTTCCAATTCCAAGAATAAACATTTGACCAGAAGACATCCAACGATAATAACTATAATCTTTAATCAATTTACTCCGAGTATTATTTAATGTTTTTTCAAACTTATATTTTATTCTTCTCTCTTTTCCAAAATATTTTATTGAATCAATATTCATAAAAATATCCGAAACAAAACCTTTCTCAGAATCTTCTGCAGAATTATGAGCTAATTTAAAAGGGGCTTGAAGTTTTTGAAGGTAATAACTATATCCAATAAAAATTACTGTCACAAAAAATAAAACAATTGCAGAATTCAAAGAAAATAATGCAATAGAAAATGAGACTAAAATCAATTGCAAAACTAAAGGAGCAAAATTATAAAGTAAATTGTCTGTAAGAGATTCTATTGCATGAGCTCCTCTTCCTAATCTTGAAATTAAAGAACCTGTTTTATGAGTAGAATGAAACTCATGAGAAAGTCCAATTATATGATCAAAATATTTTTTCTTTAAATCTTTAATTAAATTCCCTTCAAATTTAATAACAATATTTTCTGTAATCCATTTAGTAATTGATCTTGAAATTAGTATGAAAATAAAAATTATAGCAATTACTATTAAAACATTAATAAAAGGTTCATATCCTAAAGTTCCAGAAAGAAACATTTCCCCATCATCTATTAATCTCTTAAATAAAAATTTATCCACTACAAATAAAGATTCTGTCATAATTACCATTAAAAGTAATCCCCAT
>JAYENS010000036.1:0-3841 GCA_034722215.1 Nanobdellota archaeon | reverse complement strand
ATATTTTCCAACGATATTTTTTTAAAAAATTAACATATTGATTCCAATTATACTTAAAATTAATTTTCTTTTCCTTTTCTTCTTTCATTTTAAAAACAAAATTTTATATATAATAAAGCTTTTTATTTTATATGTATGAAAAGGCTTTAGAAAGAGAATCTCAAATTTACAAAGAAAATAATTTTGAATACGAAATTGAAGAAGAATAATTTAATAAATCTCTAATTCTACTTTTTAATATGATAAAAAATTTAGATAAGAAAATAAAAGCATATGCTTTAAAAAATGCAATTGCTTATCAGGGCAAAGCAAACCCAGGAGCAATTATTTCTGCACTATTTAATGAAGGCTTAAAAAAATCAGAAGTAAAAAAAACAATGCCTAAGATACAAAAAATAATAAACAAAATTGAAAAATTATCTTTAAAAAAACAAAAAAAAGAATTTGAAAAATTAAAAGAATTTACTTCTGAAAGAGAAATAAGAGAAGGATTACCCGAGTTACCTAATTCTGAAAAAGGTATTATAATGAGATTTGCACCAAGCCCTTCAGGAGCTTTTCACATCGGTCACGCACTAACAGCTTGTATATCTTATAATTATGTAAAAAAATATAAGGGAAAATTCATTGTAAGAATTGAAGATACAAATCCAGAAAATATTTATCTTAAAGCCTATGATTTAATTAAAAAAGATTCAAAATGGCTTTTTGAAGATAAAGCAGAAATAATTATTCAATCAGAAAGAATGGATTTATATTATGCCTACGCTGTTTCACTAATTGAAAAAAAATCAGCCTATATTTGCACTTGTTCAGGAGATAAATTTAGAGAATTTTCAAAACAAAAAAAAGAATGTCCTTGCAGAAATAAAACAGAAAAACAAAATTTAGAAGATTGGAAAAAAATGCTATCTAAAAAAGGTTTCCAACAAGGAGAAGCAATCTTAAGATTTAAATCAGACATGACTCACAAAAATCCTGCAATGAGAGATTTCCCTTTAGCAAGAATTAATTTAACAAAACATCCTTTACAAAAAAATAAATACAAAGTCTGGCCTTTAATGAATTTATCAGTTACTACTGACGACATAGAAATGGGAATGACACATATCATTAGAGCAAAAGAACATAGAGATAATGCAGAAAGACAAAAAATGATTTTTAAAGTTTTTAATAAAGAATATCCTTGGGTAAGTTTTTTAGGAAGAATACATCTTAAAGGAATAAAATTATCTGCAACACAAATTACTAAAGATATTGAAGAAGGAAAATATTCAGGATGGGATGATTCAAAACTTCCAACAATTCAATCTTTAAAAAAAAGAGGATATAAACCAAAAGCTTTTTACAAACTTGCAGAACATATAGGGCTTTCAGAAGTTGACAAAACTCTAAAATCAAAAGATTTTTTTGAATTATTAGATAAATTCAACAAAGAAGAAATATCATAAAAAACGACAACCTTTTTATATTAGTTTTTTATTATTATTACATAGCATTAGTGCTAAAATTAAAAAGATTGAAAAGGAGGTGAAATAATGAAAAATACAAAAGGTCTATCTATGATTGTTACAACATTAATTTTAGTGTTACTAGTTTTAGTAGCAGTAGGAATTTTATGGGGACCTATTAAAAATCTTTTAGGAAATACTACAGACAAATTTGGAAATAATGCAATTTGTTTAGATTTAAGTTTAAAACCAATAAAAATCCAAAATGCTTCAGGAGCTGGAAATTACACAGTAACAATTGAAAGAACAGCTACAGGGATAGATGAAAATATAGGAGCCATGGTAGTTCTTTACAATGATGAAAGTAATTCTCAAACAATTACCCTTACATCAATGTTTGGAAAACTAGATACTTTAACAGAATCTATAGAAACTGATTTCAATTCAACAAATGAAATTAAAGTAATTCCTTATTTCTTAGATGATGTTGGAACAAAACAGATTTGTTCTAATTATGAAATTAAATCATACGCTTTAGTAGATAGTTCTTCTTAAATTTACTTATTTTTTTATTTTTTTATTTTTTTATTTCCCTTTCAAAATTTTTGGGACCTTGAAAAGGTACTCGCTTCGTAGAAGTTCTTACACCCTTAAGATGTACTCATAGAATATACTCAGCAATGAGCCTAAAATTTTCAGAGATTAACCTTTCTTTATGTTATTCTTTTTAATAAGATAAACCTCATCATTTTTTCTTACTCTAGGTAATTTTAATCCAACCTCTTGTCCTTTTTTAACAGAATTAATTTTATTATTTTCAATTTCTAAACTTTCAATTTTAATTTTTTCAATTCCAGTTGTCTTTCCAATAATACAAATTTCATCCCCTATTTTTAATCCATTATCTACAATTGAAACAGTCCCAACATTTGCTTTAGGATAATAATGAACAATTTTTCCTACAAATACTTTCCTTTCCGTTGCTTTAGAGTGTTCCTCATTACTAAAATCATCAGAAGTGGGAGTTCCCAAATAAAAACCAGAAGAAAAACCTTTTGTATAAACTTTTTCTAATTCTTTCAAACCTTCTTCTATTTCTTTTTCATTTAATTTTTTATCTAAAGCTTTCCTATAAACCCTAACAACAGCGTCAACATAACGAGGATCACGATTTCTACCTTCAATTTTAAAAGAAACAATTCCTGCTTGTTTCATTTTTTCAACAAAAGGCAGAGTACACAAATCTTTAGCAGACATAACTGTATTATTTTTTAATTTTAATTCCTTTCCTTCAGAATCTTTAATAGTATAACTTCTTCGACAAACCTGAACACACTCTCCTCGATTAGCACTTCTCCCAAATAAATATTGAGACATAAAACATCTACCAGAAACAGCTACACACATTGCACCATGAGCAAAACATTCAACATCAACTATTTTTGAAATTTTTTTTATTTGTTTTAAATTTAATTCTCTTGCTAAAACAATCCTTTCTGCTCCAAGTTTCTTATAAAATTTAGCAGCTTCTGAATTTGAAACAGAACCCTGAGTTGAAACATGAAAAGGAATTTTTAATTCACTACATAACTTAATAACAGATAAATCCCAACAAATAATCGCATCAACTTTTCCTTTTACTTTCTTTAATATTTTTTTAACTTTTTCAATCTCCTCGTCATAAAAAACAATATTCAAAGTTAAATATCTCTTAACTTTTCTTCCACAAATATCATTAATTTTTTTCAGATCTTTAATCTCAAAATTTTTTGCATTAGATCTCATTGAAAATTCTTTTAATCCAAAATAAACAGCATCAGCTCCAGCATTCACAGCAGCAACTAAACTCGGAAAACTCCCTGCAGGAGCAAGTAATTCATACTTATTTTTCATAAAAAAATTAAAGAAAAGTTCTTTTTAATATTACCTAAATTATTTAATTTTTTATATTTTTCAAATAAGAATTGAAATCTCTTTTTGGAATTCCTACAAGAGGCTTATCTAATAATTTTTGTAAAAAATCATTAATTTCAGAATTTTCAAAAAGAGAAACATTATCTTTTAAAAATCCAAAAGAACCATTTCCATTCCAAACATAAAATTTAGGATTACCACAATAAGAATCTTTTCCTTTTTTCATAGGTTCATCAAAATAAACTCCTAAATAAAAATGTTTATAAATAC
Organism: Nanobdellota archaeon; assembly: GCA_034722215.1. Classification (GTDB taxonomy): domain Archaea; phylum Nanobdellota; class Nanobdellia; order Pacearchaeales; family GW2011-AR1; genus GW2011-AR1. Next base: position 206 of record JAYENS010000036.1, on the reverse strand, counting down.
CTCTGTATGACGGCACTTTTGAAGTAATCATAGATATCACTGAGTTATCTTTTTTATGTTTTTTGTAGAGTTTTTTTATTGTGTTTGCTTTAATAAGAGGATGATCTCCTAATAATATCATTATATTTTCTTTAGTAACAATATTTTTTCTTTTAAATACTGTTTTGACAGAATGTCCTGTGCCTAGTTGTTTTTCTTGTATCAAC
>JAYENS010000035.1:0-2412 GCA_034722215.1 Nanobdellota archaeon | reverse complement strand
AAAAATAAAACCCTTTCATTCAAATCAAAATAATTTTTAGATTCATATAGGATAGATTTTAATTGATCCAAAATATCTTCATTATTAAGTTTTAATTTTTCTGAAAATTTAAAATAATCTCCATTCTCTTCACAACCTTTTGTTCTTCCTAATCCATTTATTCCAGAAATATTTATAATCATAACTAAATAACTTCAAAGATTCTTTTAAATATTCTCTTTGTCGTTTCATTCAGAAATCAAGTAAATTTGTAGTAAGTAATCTAAAAAATTGATAATTCAAGCAAATTTAAAAGCAAAGGAAAACATCAAGTTTCCTCACACTACAATAATCTTTTTAAAACAAATTATCCTAAAAATAGGATGAAAAAAGCATTATTAAAAATTTTAATAGGACTAATCACATTATTAGTTCCACTTTACTTGATTTTTCCAGGAATGCCTTTAGAAACATGGGGAAACGCAGTTTGGGAATTAATTAAGGGAGGAATAACTTTAATTATTCTTTTTATAGGAATTGTTTTAATTATTCTTGGTTTAACAGAAATTAAAAACTAAAACCAATTAAAATTCCTTCAATAATTGCAGCTAATAATAAAAGAGGAAGAACCACTAAAAAATAAACCCTTAAAGAATCTTTTAATTCTTTTGTTAATTTTTTATCTCCTTTATTTTTAATTACAGATTTTAGAGAAGTAGCTCCAATTCTTAATCCCATTCCAAGAGAAATAAAAACAGCAGTAAGTTCTAGAATCCCGTGAGGCAATAATTTCCATAAAGATAAGATACCAAATTCAGAAACACTTAAAGATCCTGCAAAACCCAAAACATAACCATTTATAACAGAATTAATAATAGGAAAAATCCCAAAAATAATTCCAAATATTATACTAAAAAAAGTCGCAAAACTATTATTTGTGAAAATAAAAAGAATCATTTCAAAAGTTGAAAAATTTTGAGTTTTTAAAATTAATTCTTTAAAATAATCAATTAATACTAAAAACAATCTTTCAGGAATAGGAAAAATTAATCCAATTATTGTAAAAATAAAGAAAATAACTAAAGCCCAATAAATATATTTTCCAGAATCTTGAATATATTCAAAACTTTTTTTATATTGTTTTTCAAAAAATATTCCTAATCTATTCATCAACTAAACCTCTCTGAGATATATCTAGTTTTTTTAGGGAATTTTTTCTTAATATAAATCCCATAAATCAATCCAAAAATCAATCCTCCTATATGAGCAGAGTTTCCAATAGGTAAATCTATCCCAGGAACCAAATCTATTAAAATTAAGGGAATAATTGCAATAAAAGGCAATACCCACATTTGAAGTTTAATAGGAATCGCAATTTTCTGAAATCTTGTTCCAAAAGAAAACATTGAAAAAATCATCACAATAAATAAAATATTTATTAAAGAAGAAAGAACATTTGCAAAATTTAAAGGTAAAATAGGTATTAAAGAAAATTCTAAAATTAAAAGTATTAAAGGTCCTACAATTAAATAAATTTTAGATTTTGGAACCAATACTGCCAAAACTCCTAATAATCCAAAAATAGCTCCAGAAGCTCCAACTGCAGAAATATTTAAACCAAAAATTAAACTAGATAAAATAAAGAAAACACTTCCAAGAATTCCTGAAAATATAAAAACTTTCAAAAAACGATTTTTACCTAAAAGTTTCTCTAAAAATCTTCCAATGAAATATAAAGAAAACATATTTGCAAATAAATGAAAAAAATTGGCATGAAAAAACATACTGGTAATAAAAGTCCATAATGTTTTTCCTTTTAAAATTAAAACAGGATTTATTGCTAAATAATTATTAAAAAAATTATCTCCAAAAATTCCAATAAAAATAAAACTTAAAATAAATAAAATAATATTCAAAATTATTAATTGAGTTGTAATACTAAAAGAACCTAACCAATTACTTTTTTTAGAATCTAATTTATACACTCTCATTTTATATTAAATTTAAGAAATCTTACTTTAAATGTATTTCTTTAGAGATTATTTCTTTTTAACAGATTTTCTCTTAGTTACTTTTTTCTTAACAGGTTTTCTTTTCACTGGTTTCTTTTTTATAACCTTCTTTTTTACTACTTTTCTTTTCACTGGTTTCTTTTTAGTTATTTTTTTCTTAACAGGTTTTCTTTTTATTACTTTTTTCTTAACAGATTTTTTCTTTACACCTTTATTCCGCAATTTGGGAGATGTAGAACTACTCACAATTTTTTTCTTAGAATTGTTTTTTTTAGCAAGCTCTCTTTTAGCAGCAGCTATTTTTCTCTTAGCAGCTTTCTTTTCTTCTTTTTCTTTTTCCATTTTTTTAAAAATTAAAGCTTTCTTCTTATTAATCTTAGAAACTTCTTTAATTATTTCAATATCAATAATAGAAATCTTT
>JAYENS010000034.1:0-10997 GCA_034722215.1 Nanobdellota archaeon | reverse complement strand
TCAAAGAAGTTTTTGCGAAGCAAAAATTTGGATGAGGGCGCTGCAAGGCCCGAATCTTTGAACGGATGTTCATTTGCCCGAGGCGTAAGCCGAGAGTGCAACGTGGCGACGACTGAAAGGAGGAGAGCCTGCAAGGCGTGGTGCGAACGAAGTGAGCAAGTCAGTGGAGTGGCGTTAATCTAATAAGAAGTCGTTCTCGTTAAATGATATGGTTTATCATTTTTTAATTTTTGTTGTCCAAGAATCCAAATATGGTCGTTAACATGAATAGAATCTGCGTGTGCAATCTTCTTTTTTACCTTTTGTTTGATTAATTCTACAGCCCAAATAGTATTTGCTCTTAACTCAATTTCTTCCTCGCTGTCTTTATCAATTTGATTTTGATTATCAATTTTATCAGCGAGGTAATCTGAATAAGAGAAAATACCTAATCTTCTTAAAACAAAAGGTAATTTATAATCGGCACACGCAGTTAATTTATCAATATTTTTTAACTTGCCAAATTCGTGTCCGTTGAAAGCTTGCACAATATCAGCAACTAAAAGTTGTGCACGCTTGTAAAAATAAACTCTTTTTCCATTGTAAGTTGATGAGTCTTCAAACGAAGGAAAATTCTCAACTATCAAACTCAATAATTTTTGTGAATCGCCATTTGCTTTTTCTATGAGATTAGTAAAATCGCCGTCAAATTTCTTTAGTAATGTTGTTCCAATTTCTCTTAAAATATTTAATCTTTCCTCAAAAAGAGGAATTTGAACATTTCCCTCTAAGATTTTACTAAGCTCTTCTTCTTTAATCTCAGAAAGAAACTTTGCATCCAAAATGGGAATTTTATTTTCTATTGCTCTGGCAACTGTACTTATCATCCCATAAGCACCATCAACTTCTTCGGAATGATAAACTATTTTCCATTTTGGGTCGCCCCAATAAGAAAAGCTAATTGAGTTAAACACAAGCAAAAAATGTAATCTATCTTTCGGGTTTAACTTTCCGAGATTAAATGGTGATTCATCAAACCAATGTTTGATATGAGAATGATTAAAGTAATCAACAAACTCATCAACTTTTTCAGAGTTTATTTTTACGTGTTGAGAATTATCAACAACGAATTTGCAAGTTTCAACAATTCTGTTCATGTTATCCATATTATAAATTAAAAAATGATTGTTATTTAATAAGTTTTCTAAACGACTTCCACTTCGTAGCCACTCCACTGATTGCGTATAACATCGGGCTTAAGGGAAGTTGGATTTTTGAGAGTGGAGCGTAGCGACCTCCAAAAATTCAATTTGGGTCGGAGAAGTCTGCAAGACTTCGGAGCCCTTTAAGCCCTGTTAGTTTCTTTTTACGAAGTAAAAATTGATTTTTAGTGCAACGATGCCGAAGGCAAAAAATCAAAGTTTTTGAGAATGCCGTTTTTATGATTTAGAAATAATATTTTTTGGGTGGGCGATGTATTAGAGAGACGCACGCTTTTTTGTTTCTTTTTATAAAAAAAGATTTATTTTATGAAAGGTAATGAATTTATATATTCTTCTTCGTTTATGTGCATTAGTTCTATTTTTATTTGTTCATTTTCAAACACTTTTTTTAATTTTTTTATCTCTACTCTTAATTCTTGTTCTTTTTCATAGAAAAATTGAATCATCGCGTTTGGTTCGTGTAAATTCAGGATTAATGAATTTGTATTTTTAGATTGTCTTGTGAAATGTTTTATTTTTTCTTTAGTTTCATTATTCGTTCTTTTTAGATTTATTAATATTATTGTATAGTTATATTTTAGTTTTTCATTACTAAATTGTATTCTATTTCCTAGTATTATTTTATTTTCTCGTAGTTTTTTCAACCTATAAAAAATTGTTGTTGATTTCATGTCTAGCTTTAATGCAATATCCAGAAGTTTTATCCTGCCATTTTTTGATAGTATTTTTAAAATTTTTAAATCTGTTTCATCAATTTTTATTTTTTTATCTTCATTTTTATTTAATTGATAGTTTTCTTTCTCGCGATTATCTAAAAACTTCAGAGGATATAGTTCTGCAAAAGTTGGTTCTATCAAAAGATATTCTGAAATAATATTTTCTTTGTCTTCAAAAATTTTCGTCATAAAAATTGTTAAATCTTCTTGATTTTTGAATATTTCATTTATGTACAAATCGAATTTTTCAAATATAAATCCGTAGGATAAACAGTTCTTGCTTTTTTTTAGTTCTTTGGCAAATTCTTTAGCCATATTTGTGGTTTCAAATTTTAGTAGCAGTAGAATTTGCTTTGAATATCCTAATTTTGAATAGTTTATTATTGGAATGAATTGTTTTATTAGTCCTGATTTTTGATATTTGTTTATTCGATATTCTACTTTATCTCGAGAAATTTTTGTTGCTTTAGCTATTTTGGAGACAGGTTCATTATGATTGTGATATAAATAATTTAATAGTTTATAATCAATTTCTTTTAATTTCATAATGTTGATAATCATAGTTCATTTAAATAATTTATGGTTATTTCGAATATTTTAGGACTTTTTGATAGAAATATCTATATATTTGTTATAATTATGATAATTATGGTTAAAACAAATTATATTTTAGAGAATAAAACACCTAAAGAAAATCATTGTATTGCTGCTGCTTGTCCTGCAATCTACGAATTCACTTTAGAAGTAACTCCTCCTAAGAATCATTGTATTGCTGCTGCTTGTCCTACAATTTACAAATCTAAACGTAAAATTGAGGGAGAAGATGTATATTTGATTATTGGGAAAAAAATAGATAATCCATCAAAAGAAGGATTGGGAGAACTTGAGAAGAAGATTGGTGAAGATGAAATTTTGATAGAAGTTCCTCGCGGATTGATAGATAATCTTAACAAGTAATTTATTTTTTTAAAATGATTTTTCTTGCAGAAAAAATAGATGATTATCTTGTAAGATATTTGGCTTATTTTAATTATAAGAATTATGTAAATAGATTAAACTTGCAAAGCAATCAACAAATTCTTGAAGTTGGTTCTGGCGGAGGGAATTTATCAGGATTTTTAGCTAAAAAAATTCCATATGGAAGATTAGTTTGTCTTGATAATTCTGAATATTGGATTGATAAATCAAGAAAAAGATTAAAAAATTTTAGAAATATTGAATTTAATCTTGGAAATATATTAAATTTTGATAAAGAAAATTATTTTGATGTGTCAATAATTCATTATGTTTTACATGATATAACAAATAAAAAGAGGGCAGTTGATATTTTAAATAAAAGTTTAAAAGATAAGGGATTAATTTATATTAGAGAGCCAACAAGAAAAAATCATGGGATGTCTTCTGAAGAAATTGAAAGATTAATGTTTTTAACAGGATTAAAAAAATTATTTTCAGGGGAAGGGTATTCTTTTCCTTTAAAAGGTAAAGTTTATGAAAGTGTTTGGAAAAAGAAATTATAAACCTAAATTCTTTTATACTATAAATTTGATTTATTTCTATGCTTACAGAAAAACAAAATCAAGAAATTAGGGAACTTTTAGATGCTTCGCAGAATCCTTTATTTTACTTTGATAATGATCAAGACGGGCTTTGTAGTTATTTAATTTTAAGAAGAGTTTTAGGACGAGGAAATGGAGTTCCTGTAAAAACTTCTCCTTTGGATGATTCTTATTTTTTTAGAATAAATGAATTTGAACCTGATGCGATTTTTATTTTGGATCAACCTACTGTTTCAAAAGAGTTTTTTGAATCTATTAGGGAAAGAAATATTCCTGTGACTTGGATTGATCATCACACAACTCCAAAAGAAGATATTCCAGAATGGATTAATTATTACAATTGTTTAGATAATGGTGAAAATGTTCCTGTTGTTAAAATGTGTTATGATTTATATAAGAGAAAAGAAGATTTATGGTTGTTAATTGTTGGAGGAATTGCTGATAAATATTTTCCAGAAGAGTATGAAAAGTTTTCTAAAGAATTTCCAGAATTGATTATTGATTCTAAAGAACCTTTTGAAATTTTTTATAATTCAGATATTGGAAAAATTTCTCGAATGATTGGGGTTGGTTTGAAAGATAGAACTACTTTAGTTATGAAAATGATTCGTTTTTTAATTGAAGCAAAAACACCTTTAGATGTTTTGGATGAAAATTCTAAGAATAAAGAGATGCATGAAAGATTTAGTAAGATAAATCTAAAACTTAATAATTTTGTTGAAAAAGCCAAAAAAGAAGCTGGTAAAAAAGTTTTATTTTTTAAGTATGCAGGAGAAACGAGTATGAGTGCTGATCTTTCTAACAAATTAAGTTATGAAGTTAAAGATAAAGTTATTGTTGTTGCTTATGTTAAGGGAGCAAGAGTTAATGTTTCTATGAGGGGCAAAAAAATTAGAGATAAAGTTTTGGAAATTCTTAAGGAATTTCCTTTATCTACAGGAGGAGGGCATGAAGATGCTGTTGGTGCTCAAATGGATTTAGACCAGTTGGATGAGTTTGTTGAAAAATTAGAAAAATCTTTAGAATAATAAATTTTAAATACTAATTCTCATTTAATTTATTATGAGTAAAACTTGGTTAAATTATAGAAAGAATGATTTTAACTTAGTTATTACTTGTATTAAAGAAGCTTAATTCATTTCAGTTTATCTGAGTTGAATTAAGAATTTATTCTATTTAACTTGGTAAAGCTGTTTTGTTTTCATTAAAAAACATGGAAAAGAAGGAATTGGAAAAAGAATTAAATTTTTTATTAGAAAGAACTTTCTCTTTAGAAAATGAAATATATTCTTTAGGAGAAAATTAATTTAAATTTTTGTTTTTTAGAAGTTAGTAACTTTTAGAAAAATACATTATGCATTTTGATTTTTTATTACAAAAAGGACAATTTTCTGTTGGTTTTGTTGTTTCATTTAATAAAATACAACGAGTTGTAGCTCCTGTTTGATCTTTTATATTTTTTTCACAATTCCTTTCATTACACCAAGACATTTTTATTAATTTTTTATTTTTGATTGCTTTTTTAAATTCTTCTTTTGTTTTTATTTCAATTGTTTCAGATTCCATTCTCTTTTTTGCTTTTCCAAATAATTCATTTTGCATTAGTTCTAAAATCTTTGGAATTTCTTTTGTTAAATTTTTAATTTTTATTGGTTTTTTTTCTTTTGTGTCTCTTCTTACTAAAATAATTTCTTGATTTTCTAAATCTCTTGGACCTATTTCAATTCTTAATGGAGTTCCTTTTAATTCGTATTCTGAAAATTTATATCCTGGAGAATAATCTTCTGAATCATCCAAGATTGGATTAAATTTATTTAATTGTTTTTTAATTTCTTTTGCTTTTTCTAAAACTTTCTTTTCTTTTCCTTTAAATAAAAGAGGGATTATTACTATTTTATTTTCAGCTATTTTGGGTGGAAGAATTAATCCTTTATCGTCTGAATGAGTCATTATTAATCCTCCAATTAATCTTGTTGAGAGTCCCCAAGAGTTTTGAAAAGGAGTATGCTTTTTTTCATCTCTTCCTAAAAAAGAAATATTGAATGCTTTTCCAAATTTTTGTCCTAGATTATGGGATGTTCCACATTGTAATGCTTTTCCGTCTGGCATGAATGCTTCTATTGTATAAGTTTTTGATGCTCCTGCAAATTTTTCTTTTTCTGATTTTTTTCCAATTAAAACAGGAATTCCTAAAAGTTCTTCTACAAGTTTTTTATATTTTTTAATAATTTCAATTGTTTCTTTCTCGCATTCTGTTTCTGTTTCATAAACATTATGTCCTTCTTGCCAAAGGAATTCTCTTGATCTTAAGAATAATCTTGTTGCTTTTGTTTCCCAACGAACTACATTTGCCCATTGATTTATTTTTAAGGGTAAATCTCTGTAAGAACGAATCCATCTTGAGTAAGAATCATACATTATTGTTTCAGAAGTTGGTCTTATTGCTAACCTTTCTCCTCCTTTTGTTAGTTCTTTATCAATCCATGCAACTTCTGGTGAAAAGCCTTTTGCGTGTTTTGCTTCTTTATGAAAAAAGGATTCTGGAATGAATAATGGAAAGTATGCATTTTTTACTCCTAAAGGTTTATTTATTGTTTTTTCAAAATGTTGTTTTATTTTTTCCCAAATTTCATAACCTCTTGGTCTTATTACCATGCAACCTTTTACAGTAGAGAATTCAACTAATTCTGATTTTAAACAAATTTGTTCATACCATTCTGACATATTTTCTTCTTTCTTTGCAGTGATTCCTTTATTATCTTGTTTCATGTTTTAGAAAGGTAGAAGGGGTTTTTATGAGTTTTCTTTAATCTTAAATTATTTAAATGTGAAATTTCTTGAATTAGATATAGGTTCGTAGTTCAATGGATAGAATGACAGGTTTCGGCCCTGTTGATCTGGGTTCGAGTCCCAGCGAGCCTATTTGAAAAAAATGAAAAGTGATACAAAGAGATATTTAGGAGCTTTAGCTGTTTTAATTGGAAGTTGTATTGGTGCAGGAGTATTAGGAATTCCGTTTGTTGCTAGTCAGGCTGGGTTTTTTGTTGCTCTTTTTTATATTATCTTTCTTGGAGGAATTTTTCTTTTGATTAATTTATATCTTGGTGAAATTTCTTTGAGAACAAAAGGAGATCATCAATTAATTGGATATACTGAAAAATATTTAGGAAAAAAAGCAAAACATTTAATGGAATTTGCAACAGTTTTTGGAATTTATGCTATTTTGATAGCTTATATGCTGGGGATTGGAAAAAGTTTTAGTTATTTGATTTTTGAAAATTTGAATTATGAAATTCATATTGGAATTTTAGTTGGTTTAATTATGTCTTATTTTCTTTTTGGAGGTTTAAAATCTTTGAAAAAATTTGAAAAAATAGGGGTTTCAATCATTCTTGGATTATTTTTTGTGATTATGCTTATTTTTTCTCCTCAAATTATTTTAGGGAATCTTTTTGGATTTAATAAAACTAATTTATTTTTACCTTTTGGAGTTGTACTTTTTGCTTTAATGAGTTTTCATGCAATTCCTGAAGTTCGTTTGGTTTTGAAAAATAAAGAGAAATTATTGAAGAAAGTTATTATTACTGGTCTTTTGATTTCTGTTATTTTTTATTCTTTATTTACATTTGTTGTTACAGGATATATGGGTTCAAATACTCCTGAAGTTGCTACTTTAGCTCTTGGAAGTTTTTTTATTTTTCTCGGTATTTTAACTATGTTTACTTCTTATTTTGCTAGTGGAGATGCATTGAGAGAGAATTTTGAATTTGATGAAAGATATTCTCGAAAGAAAAGTTGGTTTATGGCGAGTATAATTCCAATAGGACTTTTTGTATTAACTCAATTAACTGAATTTTTTTCATTTACAACAATTCTTTCCTTAGGAGGAATTATTTCTGGAGGAATTATAGCAATTTTGATTTTATTAATGATTAAAAAAGCAAAACTTCAGGGAAATAGAAAACCAGAATATTCTATACCTTTTAATTGGTTTGTGACTACTTTTCTTATTTTAATTTTTATTCTTGGAGTTATTAAGGAACTCTTTTTTTGAATCAGTATTTTTATAAAGTGTTTATTTCTTGAAAGTTTATGGCAGGAATAAAAATTGTAGAATTTAAAGATAAAAAAGGAGAAGTTAGATATGAGATTATAAAACCTTGGAATTTTTTTAGAGAACAAAAAGATCCTTTTATTAAATATGTTGGTTGGACTGGAAAGATTTTTGGAGAAGACAAAAATGAGATTCTTAGAAAAGAAGATTATTTTAAAAAAAGAGTTTTTGGATTATTAGTAATTAAAAATCCTTTCCTTTATGATTTAGATAATTTAAATCAAGGAAATTTTTCTAAAAATCTTGAAAATGCTTTTCTTGATTTTAAGTATTATGATAATGGTAATTTTTATTTTATTAAATCAAATTCAGGAAATTTTAAAAAAAAGAATATGGAATTAAAAAAAAGATATAAAATGCATTATATTTAAAATACATATATTTTTAATTCTAATCAATTTATCTGTTTTATGATAAAAGTAAATAATGGGGATTTGATTCAAGTTCATACTTTAAAAGAAATTTATGAAGGAATTTATTTACCTAGTCCTGAAACTGGAATTTTTTTATTAAAGATGGAGAATGGATATAATATTGGATTTAATAAAAAAGAAGTTATTAAAATTAAAATTAAAAAAAGATTTAAAGAAATTAAAGAAGATGTTGAAATTCCTGAGGGGAAATCTAAAAAAAATATTGCAATGATTATTCTTGGAGGCACAATTGCTTCTCGTTTAAATCCAGGTAAGGGAGGAGTTGATTCTGTTGAAACTCCCGAAGATTTATTTAAATATTATCCTGAGTTATTTGATAAAGTTAATGTTAGTAAAGTTGTTTCTCCCTTCCAAAAAGATTCTTCTCAGTTTTATTCTAAGGATTGGCAAAAAGTTACAAAAGAAATTATTAAGTTTGTAAATGACGGAGAAATTTCTGGAATTCTTGTTACTCAGGGAACGGATACTTTACATTATACTTCTGCTGCCTTGAGTTTTTTTCTTAGGGATTTAGGAAAACCAGTTGTGTTAACTTATTCTCAGAGGAGTATTGATAGAGGGAGTAGTGATGCTCGTTTGAATTTAACTTGTGCTGCACAAGTTTGTTTATTTGATTGTTCAGGAGTTTTTGTAGTAGGTCATGCAAATTTAAATGATGATTTTTGTTATGCAATTAATGGGACAAAAGTTCGAAAATTACATAGTTCTCGAAGAGATGCATTTAAATCTATAAATGAAAAACCTTTGTTTAAAATTTATGAAGATAAATTAGAGATTATTTCTTCTTATAAAAAAAGAAATAAATCAAAATGTATTTTAGATAATAAGTTTGAAGAAAAAGTTGGTTTATTAAAATTTTATCCTGGACAAAATCCTGAAATTTTAGATTATTATGTTGAAAAAGGTTACAAAGGTTTGGTCATTGAAGCTTTTGGTTTAGGACAGATTGCTACTTCTGGTGCTCATTTAAATTGGACTAAAAAATTAAAAGAAGTTCAGAAAAAAGGATTAGTAATTTGTATTACTAGCCAAACAATTTTTGGAAGAGTTGATCCAATGGTTTATATTACAGGTAGAGAGTTGAAAAAAACAGGAGTGATATTTTTGGAAGATATGCATTCTGAAACAGCATTTGTAAAATTAGGTTGGGTTTTAGGGCATAAAGATTGGGATGTTAAGGAAAAAATGTTAGAAAATATTTCTGGAGAATTTAATAAAAGAATTGAAATTTGATTATTTTATTTTTCTATCTACTCTATGGATTAATTTTTTAATTTCTTGAATTTCTCTTTCTGCTTTTCTGTTTACGGCATAATCATATTCTGCTCTTTGTCTATCTCTTTCAGATGTTCTATTTTGACTCATTAAAATTATTGGAGCTTGAAGTGCTGCTAAACAGGATAAAACAAGATTTAATAAAATAAAAGGATAAGGGTCCCATTGTTGCATCCAAGCGTATGCATTTACTGCCATCCATAAAATTAAAAATCCAATAAATCCTAAAATAAAACCCCAACTACCTGCAATTTTTGTAACTCTATCTGCTGCTCTTTGTCCGAATTTTATTGGGGTAGAATTTGGATGAGTTATTAATGAAGAGTTTTTCCTTTTTTCCTTTTTTCCTCCAGAATTTTGTACTTTGGAAAATGCTCTGTGGTTCATTTCTTTTTTCATGTTTGTTTAAAGAGGATAATTGTTTTAAATGTTTTGGGCGAGGAAACCCGATGTTTTCCTTTGCTCCTAATCTCTTTTGGTCCATTAATCTTTTTAGATTGTCTAACATAAATTTACTTGATCTTTGAATGAAACGACAAAATGAGATATAGGCAATTTAATAAATATGTTTTTTCTTTTGTATTAATGGATTATAAAAAAATTGGATTTAAAGCAGGATTGGAAATTCATCAACAACTTGATACTCACAAATTATTTTGTAATTGTCCTTCTGTTTTGAGAAGTGATTTTGCTAATTTTAAGGTTAAAAGAAAATTACATGCTGTTGCAGGAGAATTTGGAAAAGTTGATGCTGCTGCACAATATCAATCTAAAATGAATAAGAATTTTGTTTATGAAGGTTATGATACTACTTGTTTAGTTGAATTAGACGAGGAACCTCCTCATGAGATAAATCAAGAAGCTTTGGAAATTGTTTTGGAAATTGCGCTTTTGTTAAATTGTAAAATTATTCCTATTTCCCAAATTATGAGAAAAACAGTTATTGATGGTTCAAATACTTCTGGATTTCAGAGGACAGTGATGATTGGTCTTGATGGTTTTTTAGAGACTAGTTTAGGGAAAGTTGGAATTGATTCTATTTATTTAGAGGAAGATTCTGCAAGGCGTGTTGGGAAAAATTCTGAAGGAATTATTTTTAGATTAGATAGATTGGGAATTCCTTTAATTGAAATTACTACAAAACCTGATTTGAAAAATGCAGAACATGTTAAAGAAGTTGCAATGAAGATTGGAGAGATTTTAAGGAGTTCAAGAGTTCGTAGAGGAATTGGGACAATTCGTCAGGATTTGAATATTTCTGTTAAAGGTTCAAATCGAGTGGAGATTAAAGGTTTTCAAGATCCAAAAATTATGGAAAAATGTGTTAATTTAGAAGTTAAAAGACAATTGGAATTTGTGAAGAAAGGAAAAGAAAACTCAAATGAAGTTCGAAATTGTTTGTTTGATGGGAAGACTGAATTTTTAAGACCTATGCCTGGTGCTTCAAGAATGTATCCTGAAACAGATTTAAATTTATTACATATTTCTAGAGGTTTAATAAATAAAATTAAGAAAAATTTACCTAAACTTAGAAGTGAAATTGAAGAGGAGTTAAGAAAACAAGGGCTAAATGAAGAAATGATTAAACTTTTATTTAAGAGAGGAAAAGTAAATGATTTTATGGAATTGTTTAGAGTTTATGGGAATCCTAATTTAATTGCAAAAATTCTTTTGTTATTTGTTGTTGAGATTGCTAC
>JAYENS010000033.1:0-2562 GCA_034722215.1 Nanobdellota archaeon | reverse complement strand
GGGGATGCTGCTTTAACTGCAGCTTTATTAATTTCAAAATTTGCTAGTAAAGTTTATTTATTTTATAGGAAAGAAAAATTTACAAAACCAGAAGTTTCATGGATTAAAGAAGTTGAAAAGAATGAGAAGATTGAAGTGATGTTTAGTACAGAAATATTGGAATTATTAGGAGAAGATAAATTATCTAGTGTTAAATTTAAAGATGGGAAAGAAATAGATTTAGATTCTTTATTTATTGAAGTTGGTTCTGTTCCAAATACAAAACTTTCTGAAGAACTTAATTTGGAATTAGAGAATGGATCTATTAAAGTTGATTCTTCTCAAAGGACAAATGTTTCTGGTGTTTTTGCAGCAGGAGATGTTACTAATCGTCCGTTTAAGCAAATTATTTCTGCAGCAGGAGATGCTGCTACTGCATTGTCTAGTGCATTTAATGAATTAGAACAAGAAAAAAGTAATTAACTTTATAAGAGAGTTATTTCTATTAAACCCATAACGGAGGATAAAATGGATATAAATAAAGATAATTTGGAGAAAGCACTTTCTAAAGAAAATGCAGAAAAACCTAAAGCTCCTGAGATGTCAAAAGAAATGGAAATTGGATTTCATCAAGGTGCTTTGAATACTCTTGTTGCAGAAAGAATGGAATTAATTCAAATGGTTCAAAATGTTGAAAAAATTCTTAGTATGCATATTAAAAGATTAGAAGAGCTTGGAGTTAAGGTTCAAACAAAACCAGCTGAAGAAGCCAAGTAGATAAATTTTTAAATTAATTTTTTTTAATTATTATAGATACATCTAGTGTTAAATGTGCTAGTATGTAGGGGTGCCGGAAAGCGATTCATTTGAAATACGCGCCAACACCTCGTATAAAACATCCTATGCGGGGGTGCCGGAGTGGTCAAACGGGCTGCCCTTAAGAGGCAGTAGCTTTATGCTTACGCAGGTTCGAACCCTGTCCCTCGCATTGCTAGAGAACTTAAGATTCTTCTTTGCAAAATAGAAAAATCCTTGCTAGGATAAATTTAAACTATTATTTATTTTTAAAAAAAGATTATACTGGTTTAGTGTAAAGTTTAATGAACTTTGTGATTAGTAAATTTTTGATATTGTAGTTGTTAAAAATTGTCTGTTGTCTTTGAGAGGTGTTTTTTTATCTCTTTTTTTAGAAAAGAAAAATAGTGTTACTTTTGTTGAGAAGTGACAAATAGAAAGATTTAAATAGTATAATATCTTAGAAAAAGTATCCAATTAGTCACAGTTAAGAGAGTGATGAAAGGAAGTAAAATAATAATGGAAAAAGGATTAGCAAAAGTATTGAAAGAACTTGGAAATCATTACAAAAATGAAATTCAACCAGATTCAGAGAGCTATAGCTTAGCAGATATAGGACAAGCTGCAGAATGTTTCGGAGAACCTCAGTTGAAAGAAAAATATGCAGATGTTAGGGCAGTTATACCTCAGAGAGAACAACCTAGCGGATTGACCTTTCAAATTGACCCTTCTGGATTCTCAGAATATGTACAGCTTGATTCAGGAATTGCAGTTGAAAGTTCTGTTGCAAAAGCTGCTGGATTAGAATGTAAGAAATACATTCCTCAAGAAAGTATGTATTTGACATTTGTAGACTCCAAATAAATTTTTTTATTTTTTATTATATTATTTCGGCAAAGCCGATTATCTGCTTTCGTAGAAAACTCGCGCGTTTTTTTGTTTTAACAATTTTTATTCAAAAGATTAGGATTTTTTTATTAATAAAAAGCTATTTGTCATAAAATGAATTCTAAAACTTTATTAACTATTTTTACTTGTATTTGTTATGAAACAAGAGGTGTTAAAAGTTTTAAAAAAAGCTTTAAAGGAACAAAGAATAAAAATCAAAGATGAAGAAATTCTAAATTTAATTGAAATTCCAAAAGATAATACAAAAGGAGATTATGCCTTTCCTTGTTTTTATTTAACTAAAATTGTAAAAGAAAATCCTCATGAAATTGCTTTAGATTTAAGAAGAAATATTGGAAATCCTAAATATTTTAAAGAAATACAAATAGTTGGTCCTTATATAAATTTTTATACAGATAAAATTCCTATATTTTTAGATTTAATGAAGAAAGTTAAAAAAGAAAAAAATAATTTTGGAAAAGGAAATATTGGGAAGGGACAGAAAATGGTTGTTGAATTTTCTGCGCCAAACATTGCAAAACCTTTTGGAGTAGGACATTTGCGTTCAACTATAATTGGAAATTCTATTGCAAATATTTCTGAATTTCAGGGTTTTAAAATAAAAAGATTAAATTACCTTGGAGATTGGGGTACACAATTTGGAAAATTAATTACTGGATTTATTGAATTTGGAAATCAAGAAAAATTAAAGAAGAATCCTGTTAATCATCTTTATGAAATATATGTAAAAGTAAATAAAAATAAAAAATATGAAGAAGCTTCTCGTAAATGGTTTAATAGATTAGAAAAAGGAGATAAAGAAGCTCTGAATCTTTGGAAAGATTTTAATAAATGGAGTTTAGAAGAATTTAATGAGATTTATTCTAGGTTAGGAATTAA